>JBEBGH010000088.1:0-17469 GCA_040081565.1 Pirellulaceae bacterium | reverse complement strand
TACGCGCGACGAGTTCGGGGAAGTGCTTGACGAAACGATTGAAATCAGCCACGGATTTCACGGATTCGCACGGATGGAGAACGGCGGAATGGTTTAAATAAAGTTCGGTCCTGCGCACCCGCTCGTCCGCTAACGTCGCCGCGTTCGTTCGAACGCCTTACGGCTTTAGCGTGTTATCATGACTTGCGAAACACACTGCCCGACAGGGCTGCAGGGATACGTGGTTTTCTATCGTGGCGTCGTTGGGTTTCGCATTTGTTTAGCTTGTGTGAAGTTGTAGTTTTTTTGGCGCCTCCTGTCGGTATTTTGCTGTCGAGCGTTCAACCCTGAGGACTAAAAAATGGTTGCGATGCGTTGTTGGTTAGGGATGTTGTTTGCATGTTGCGTCTGCGGAGTGTCACAGGCTCAAGAAGCACCAGATAAGCTTGTCGTTCCGAACAACTCATTCGAGGAGACGGGTGACGATGGGAAACCGAAGGATTGGATCCTCGTATTGCCTACCGGAGCGGTCGCAGAACTTGACGAAGAAGCCCCGGTCGATGGTCAGCGAGCATTGTTGGTGAACGCAAAAGGCGTTTCGAGCGACGGATTTTCCAACGTCGTCTCGTCCGTTGACGCAAAGCCCTATCGCGGCAAAAAGATTCGCTATCGCGCAATGGTCAAGACTGCTGATTTGCAGGATGCCACTCGGGTTCAGCTCTGGATGCGGGTGGATGATGAAGCGGCGGAAGGTGAGCAACCTTCACATAGTGCATTCGACAATATGGGCGATCGTCCTATTCGATCCTCGGAATGGGCTCCCTTTGAAATTGTTTTGCCGATTGAACAAAAGGCGAACCGGATTGTCTTTGGGATGTTCATGATTGGTCAGGGGCGAGCTTGGATCGACAATGTTTCGCTGGAAACTGTTGACTCAGAGACTCGATCAACGGCTTCGGTTGCGCCGAGTCGCGGTCTTGATCCGATATTGGCCAAGGCCGTTGCCGAAGCTGACAAGGCTCCGCGTCAAGCCTTCTTCACCCACTGGTTGTGGTTACCGTTGCTGGCGATTGGCCTGTCTTGTTGGGCGATGTGGCGCGGTTCGGTTTCCGTGCCGGCAGAAAATAAAATTGCTGGAGAAAGTACGACCGGAGAAAACCTGCCGAAACGATTCGCTTTGCGGTTCGCATTTGTCTACTGGATTCTTTACTTGCTCCCCGGCCCTTTTCCAGGCGCGATCGTGCCCTTGGGAATCAACTGGCTGACCGTTGGTGCGATGAAAATCTCAGCCGCCAGCGAATCGGTGCGCTTGAGTTGTGGACAATGGACTGCCGGAAAGTGCTTTGGATTGAACGAACCCTTGGTCCCAAAGAACGGCAGTGGTGATACGACTGGCGCCTATCTGGAAGTTCTTGTGATTTTCGTAGTGGCCCTTGTGTTGGCCGCCATTTGGTCGCTCATCGATCGCCGCCGTAAATCGATGGAGGGACCTCGCGATTTGCTCCGCAGTCTGCTGCGTTACTCGCTCGCGCTCTGGATGCTCAGCTACGGATTAGCGAAAGTCAGTTTGGACGGCAACCAATTCCCTGAGAATGGAACATGGCAACTGGATAAGAAGTGGGGAGACTCGTCGCCCATGAATGTGGTGTGGGCATTCATGGGTGCCTCGCGTCCGTACACGATCTTTGCCGGGCTGGGCGAAGTCACCGCGGCGTTGCTGTTGGTGTGGCGGCGGACGGCAATCGTGGGCGCTATGGTTGCTCTGGGTGTGATGACGAATGTCATGATGATGAATTTTTGCTACGACGTACCGGTCAAGATTTTTTCGGCGCATCTGGTCGTGATGGCGTTGATGATTATTTGCTTTGATGGCGGCCGGCTCTTCAATTTATTTTTCGCCAATCGTCCGGCTCTCCCGGCAGATTTGATCGGCATCTGGAAAAACAAAGTTGCCTGGTGGACAAAGACCGTGGTCAAGCTAGTATTTGTTCTGCTTTTTGTGCTCCTGCCGTGCACACTTCAAGGCGTGCAACTTTACAAATCGATCCAATCTCGCCAAGCGGCGGCGATCAAAGCTGCCGAGGCAGCGCAAGCCGATCAAGTCAACGCAGACCAGAACGAATCCGAATACCTGCTCCTTCGCCGCGGCTTCCGCTGGATCAACGAAATCCCGTTCAACCGCTAAGCTTTTTGAACGAAGCTTTGGATTACTTAAAGCTCCGTTGCAGTTCGATTTCGGCAGCGATGTAGCCGAAGGCGGCCCAGTTTTTGCCTGCGGTTACTTGCTCGAATAGTTTGCGAGCTTCCTGTTTCTTTCCTTGAACTAGATACCAATGCGCGACGCCGAAACCGTTGGTCGCCAGCGCGACGTCACGATCAGTGCTCGACGAAGTTGACTCAACGCCCGATTCACCGAGCAACTCGTCGGGACGGAGCAGCCCGCGGTATAGCAACAGGCGGCGGTGATAAGAGTGGTTCTCCAAAATCTTCAGGTCGGTGGTGATGTGCTGGATCAACTTGTCAGCCTCGGGCTTGCGATCCAATCGGCACAGTGTCATGTACAGCCAATCGAGCGTTGCCACTTGCATGTCGTTGTTGTCGGCGGCGGCCAGACATTTTCGGAACGCAGTTTCCGCGGCTGCAAAATCACCGGTCAGAAAACGGGCCAGACCGAGGTGATACCAAATGTTCGTGTGGAGCGTGCTTGTGGGAATCCCCGCCGCGTTGGGTTGGCCATCCGGTTCGACTTGATCGGGTTTGCCCTCGATTATCCGCGCGGCCCGTTCGAGGTCTTCAATTGCCCACGCGAACTCACGCACCGTAATCCAGCGATGGCCGCGGTGCCGCAGAAATCGGGGATCTTCAGGGAATTGCTCGACGCCTTGGCTGAACACCTCGATGGAATCCCGAAAGCGCGACAGATAGCCCAAACGACGTCCGACCCAAATCAGGCTGTCTGCGTCGGTTGGGTTTGCCTCCGACTGCTTCTTCGCCTCTGCCAACGCTTGCTCCAGTTTCGTTTTCGACTCGGTCGATAATGACAGTTGGCGGAGCGCGACTCCGTGTAGACTTTGAGCCTCGATGGGAGGCAACGAAGAAGGATCAGATTTTTCAAGCTGTTGGTCTTCAGGTAATTGCCTTGCCGTTGCGTCAACCAAATTGCCAACAAAGATTGTGCAGGCGATCGTCAACATCGAGACTCGCAGGAAATTTGATCGCAGGTTTGTTTGCATGGCTTGCCATTGCCTTTCTCGATTTCGGACTCGCTGGAAATTACCGGCTTGGTCTTCAGTCAGGTATCTGTTGTTGATCGTCCACAATTACTGCCACCAAATCTGCTAGACCGCAGAGGCTGGCTTTCTGAACATCCGCGGCTGAAATCACGCCCCCTTTTCTGTCTGGCAAATCGCGCGTGGCGGTCGCTTTCTCGACGATACTCACAGCGTAGCCGCGGTCGAATGCGCTGCGGGCGGTGGAGTTCACGCACATGTGGCTCATGAACCCAGCGAGGATCAGATTTTTGCAGCCTACTGCCTCCAGTTCCTCGGAGAGGCGAGTGCCGGCAAACGAATCGGGATAGTGTTTGACGATGACTGGCTCGCCTGATTCCGGTGCTACAGACTCAGCGATTTGACCACACTCAGCGTTTAGATCATAAGGCGAACCGGCTCCGGCATCGTGCTGCACATGGAATACGGGGATACCGGCCGCGCGGGCTCGCTCCAGAAGTTGACGAGCATGATTCAGGGCGGGCTCGACGTTGACCAACTGCATGACTCCCTGTCGATAGGTGTTCTGGCAGTCGATCAGCACCAAGGCCGACTGGCTCAGTTTGGCGGGCGTTGCCGGTAGTCCAACAAGGTCACGAAGGGTTGGCATTTTCAAGTTCCTCGAATTGATTCACCGAATAAATTGTTCCGAACGCAGTTTGCAACCGCGGGCTCGAAATCATACCCCGTGCCGAATCGTTTGAAAACCGTTGGAGAAAACGGTGCGGGATAAATCTGTTTTTTACGGGCACGAATTATTGGCACGAAGAAAAAACGATTTCGTGGACGTTCGGAGTCTACCGATAGGTCGTCCCGACGGGACGAATTGTTTCGTGGTTAGGTTTTTTTCTACCGACATTACGTCCCTACGGGACGCTAAAGGCAATGTCCACATATTACTGGACGCCATAGCCTGTGTCGTCAAACCAATACCAGCACGACGCGCGAGCGAGTGAGTCCAGTTTTTTGCGCGTGACATCTCACTCGCTTGCGCCTCGTGCTAGTAGTAACGACTTTTAAAAAACGTGCCTGGACATCGTATGATTGTAGTCTTCCCGGGTTATCATTAGCGTCGTTCCATTGCCTGCAATCTTGCAAAGGCCAACGCAGTCGCTCACTGTCAATTCAAGGCTCCGAAATTTAATAGGTTATTTCGATGACAACTACACAAGGCCGCCTCTATACACGTTTGGTTTTCGCCTGTTTGCTGAGCGTTGTGCCTGTTGCTTTTGTCTTTGCACAACCGGCGTCTACACGACAACCTGCGAACCGGCAAATCGAACTTGAGTTGCAAACTCGTGATCCCGCGACTGGAGAGATTAAGACGACCCGGGAACGCGTCGACTCGTCCAAGGTTGGCGTGGTCGCTGTTGATGTTTGGAACTATCACTGGTGCAAGACCGCGACGATGCGCGTCGACGCTTACGTTCCACGAATCAACAAAGCACTGGAAGGCGCGCGTTCGCTCGGGATGACGGTCATGCTTTGTCCCAGTGATGTGGTCGACAACTACGTTGGCTTGCCGCAACGTGAGTCGGTATTGGCTCTTTCATTGTTGTCCGTCCCGAAAGTGATGGAGGTAACCTGTCCGCCCGTTCCCGATCCGGGCGGGTGTGCCTGTGGTCGTGAAAAATGCGCAGGTAATTTTGGTTGGGATGGGATGCATCCCGATCTGAAAATTGGGGAATCCGATTGGATGCCCGACACGCAAGCGGAGGTCTACACGATTTGCCAGCAACAACGGTTGACGCACTTGATCTACGTTGGCTTCCATACCCAAGTCTGCTTGCTGGGCAAGTCCATGGGCTTGCGAGCGATGAAGAGTGCCGGACTGCAATGCGTGCTCGCTCGCGATATGACCGACGCGCATCCCGGATACGATCCGGCCCGGAATTTCACTCCCGATCTGAACACGGAACAAGTTGTCGAACACTTTGAAAAGCATCTGGCCGCGACAATCCACTTTCAGAACGAACTTCAAAAACTGGATTTATGGGACAGCCAATGGGTTGTCGATCCGGTTCGAATCACCCCTTGGGGGACGGACCATCGCCCGCACTTGTTTGAAGAACCGATTACAGTGACGCTCACCACGCCGTTTCAAGCCGGTGCAGAAATTCGAGTCACGACGGACGGAACCGAGCCGACGATTAGCTCCACCAAGTATGTAAAACCGCTGGTGATTACCGATTCCACTCGCTTGCGGGTCTCCGCGTTTCAAAACGGCAAAGCAGTCTGTCGGGAGTCGATCGGCAATTTCGCTCGCATGGGGCCGCTGCCCAAACTGCCCGACATTTTTCTGGGGGACTTGCAACCCATTCGAAGCGTCGGCTTTGGTCATACTTACGGCAATCAAGTACGCCTGTCGGGAGATACACTGCCGCCGCAAAAGGACAAATCGAATCGAGGAGGCGAGATCAAAATCAATCGACAAGTCTACGAGCGCGGGCTGGGAGTTCATGCGCCTTGTGAACTTGTTTATGAGGTGCAACCGCAGTACCGTCGCTTCGTTGGTCTGGCTGGCGTCGATGAGTACGTGGTCAGCCGCAGCAGCGGCTCGAATCTGGCAAAGTACCCGAGTGTGGTCTTCAAAGTATTTATCGACGGAAAAGAAGCCGCGACGAGTCCGGTGATGCGAATTCTGTCACCGGCGTGGCGATTTGATGTTGAGATCCCGAAGGACTCGAAAAAAATCAGCCTCGTGGCCATGGACGCCGGCGATGGCAGTCGTGAAGACTACGCGGACTGGGCCAACGCCGGTTTCATTATCCAGCAATGAAAAACCGCGTCGGCAATATAGAACAAGCAACTTTCATCAACAGATGCGTTATCGCAGCTTCAACTCGCAGTTGTACAAGCGCGTGCCGATTAATGTACCGTGCAATGTTTCCGGGGCAGCAAGAGTTCCCTTGATGATCACTCGTTGTCCGGGCCGCAGCGTTGCAACTTGATCGCGGAATGACTCGGGCAGGGCGCACAGTGCTGGTGCTCGGCCGAGGTCATCGCTTTGCCGGACAGATTCCGATTCGTACATGCATAATAAAAACCGTTGATGTTCGGAGCCGCCATATTCTGGCTTGATCTCGTTGACCTGATCGAGATAGCCTTCCCAGGTCACTGTCTCGCCGCGATAGTTTTCCACCAGTGAGCGGCGCGTGGTATCATCGCCCGGAGTCTTGATTAGCCTTTGCCAGTCCGCAAAGCGAATACGGCTGACCGCAAGCTCGTTCGACGCATTCGTTTTCGGCGGATGGTTTTCGGTTGGAGAGGTGTTCGCCAGCACCTTTTCAGAATCGTTTCGCCGGCTGTTATCCGGCCCAAGTAAGAAGGTGGACCAAGCTACCGCCAGCGCGATAAATACAGCACCCCAAATTTTCGTTTGTATTCGGGCGCTGATGGCCCAGGCACATGTGGCCTTGGCGAACTTCAGCAGATCCGTCAACTGAAAAGACTTCGTTGGTTTCATTGTTGCCGCTCCCGCAACCTGACCTGTTTGCCGTATGATGCGAACCAGCGGAGATTTTTACCCATAAAAATAAATTGGGTAAATGCCAGTTTCAGTTGACCTGCACCTGTTCGCCCGTCGGAAATTCACAATCGACTCGCAACCAAATGCTCACCAAAGCTTCAGCATTCGCGGTCAGCAGTTCCTGTTTTGAAGCGGACTTGGGCATCAGTTCAATCCGTGGTTCGACTTTTCATTTTACTCACACTCACTTGTTGCCGCCCTGTTTTGGCAGCTATCATGCCAGACTAATCGACGGGAAATAAGTTGAGCAATTTTAATCCATGCCGAATGCACCCAACGAAAAAAAACTGCTCCTCAAACGACTGAGTGGTTACTGCGCGACATCTCGGATGTTTACCGCTCAAGACGCTCGAGGGAGACTGCGCACCTCGGTCGTCCTTCCCGATCGCTCCGACAGGTTCGAACCCCGTGTCCGAAAACGCCGACACAGCCTCGATTTCACCTAAAAAAAGTAATTGCCTGCCCATGACTTACAAAGAGATTAACGCCCTCTTGACCGTAACGACTTGACAGTTACAATATGTAACACTACAAGCTATAACGCTCGCGAACAGGACGTCTTGTTCGCGGGCGGGCGCGCCCCAGTTAGACGTGACAGAGAACGAAAATCAACCAGCCCAGCTGAAAACACAAATGCCCGTCACGGTCACATTTTGACCAACAATAAAAGAGGAGAACCGAAATGACAAGGTCGCCGAAACAATCGCGGCTAAGTCCCCTGGAGCATGAGGTGATGAAAGTGGTTTGGGAACGGGTCGAGGCCAAGGCGGAGGACGTCCAGCAGGCTTTAGCTCCGCGGAAGAAGCTCAAGGACTCGACGGTGCGGACGCTTTTGCGGCGGCTTGAGGAAAAGGGGATCCTTGAGCATCGCGTCGATGGGCGGACGTTTATTTATCGGGCTCCGGTCGAACCGCAACACTTTGCCGCAAGCGCGATCCGCCAAGTGGTCGACCAGTTCTGCGGCGGATCGGTCGGCAATCTCCTTGCTGGAATGGTCAACGACAAAATGGTGACGGCAAGAGAACTGCGGAAACTTGCCGAGAAAATCGAACAGGCAAGGGAGGCCCAACAAAAAACAAAAAAATAAAAGCGAGCGGAAGGGCACCGCTGCTTGTCAGCGGTAGAGCGCTGCCCCGGTTGAAATGACCGCGACCTAAACGGCATAAACCCGGTTGCAAAAGGCCAAGGCCATTTCCGAAGCGTCTCGCAAAACGAAAAGCAAAAACAACCGGCGGCTAACGCCGTGCCGCTCACAAAAACCAGACGGTTTGTGTCATGTCGCCATAAAAACAAAAACGCGTCGAACATTTCAAAATTTTGGGGTCGGAACGAGAACTTGTGGAGAAAGAGCCGTGACAGAGAACTTCATTTCGATTTTGCTTGATGCAACCGCAAAAAGTCTGATCGCATTTTTTCCGATTGCTTTGATTGCGATCTTCTTTGGCCACAACGCGGTCATGCGGCATCGAATTTGGGCCGCCGCGATTTTGACCTTGGCCGCAATGCCAATCCTGAGCCTTGCCTTGCCAAGCTGGACCGTAAACGTCCCCGCCGAATGGGTCTTGTTTGCAAACGCGTCGACCTCAGCACCAGAGGCGATTCCAAACCAACCATCGCCAAGTTCGTCACTCGAGGCAAACCGTAGGGGTGCGAATACTGACATCGGCCACACACCAAAAGGCGGCGGCGCGCAAAACATGCGACAGCCGCGAGTTCAGGCCGATTCGCCAAGTTCCGACACCGTTTCAAGTGCCCCGAATTCGGTTGACGATGCGCTTGCCGAAAGTGGTGCATCCGAAATCGCAAACGACGTTGCACCAGCCACTTCAAGCATTGAGCCGATGGAATCCACTTCCGCTCGTTTGCCATTGCCAACCGGCAACCCGAATCAATTTGCAGTTTCGCCGATTGCCGCAATTGTTGGCGCGTGGAGCGTGATCGCAGCAGTTCTTTTGCTGCGGCTCGTTGTTTCGCTGTTTGTTATCAAAAGCAAAATTCGAAACGCAAAACACGTTGGCTTCGTTGAAACAAACGCACAGGGCGAATGCCAGTTCGTTTCGCTTGAATCAAAAAACAAAATTCACTCGCCAGCCAACGCGATCAAAGTCGTCGAGTCGACGTCTGTTTCCGGCCCGGCCGCTTGCGGGTTGTGGGCCAAGACGATCCTTTTTCCAACTGCGTGGCGTGATTGGTCGAGCGAGAAGCTAAACGCGGTCCTTGCCCACGAACGCTCGCACATTGAGCGGCGGGACTCGTGGGTTCACCTTGTTGCCGAGTTGGTCTGCGCGATGCATTGGTTTAACCCGCTTTCGTGGTTCTACAAAAGTCGCCTTGCCGCGACCGCCGAGTTGGCCTGCGACCAAATGGCTGCGTTGGCAACGGGCGATCGAATCGCCTATGCCCAACACCTTCTCGAAATCGCCGCCAGCACAACGCTGCCGCAACCCCGCCATCGCACCGGTTTCCAAATCGCCATGGCCCGCACGACGGACCTTGAATCGCGCATTGAACACATGATCGATTTGAAAAGGCCAATCGATACGAAATCGTCTTTATCAGTTCAGTTGGCAATCGGAGCTTCGATCGTCCTCCTCGCAACAGCGATTGCAGCCTTTCGCCCGGAAGCGGCCAAAGCAACAAGCTCTCCGAGCCTTGCAAGCAAAACGGAATCGACGCCAACCGAAACGACACCAGTCGCGAACCCTTTAACGCCGGCAATCGAGTCGTCAACTCCACTGACCGCGGACGACGGCCTGTTCCGCACCATCGACGGCGTCACCTACATGGTGGTGAAGGGCGAAGTCGTTTTGCCAGACGGCACCGCGCCGACAAAGATCGAGGCAATAACGCAAGGTTTCACTCATGAGTCAATTGTATCTTCAATCCAAGGGAACAAGATTGAAGTCCTGGTCCCGAATGAAATGGCGTATGTTATCGTCCAGACCCCCGATAATCGATTTCGCATTAGATTATGGATGGATAACGAATTCCTTGATTCGTATGTAAAAACGAAAAAAGCAACATGGAAACTGGAGCCGGCATTCCCGCTCTATGTTCGCGTTATCGATGAGAACGAGAAACCTGTTGCAGCCGCAAGAGTGTCATGCAATAGCGATCCGAGCTTTACGAACGACAAAGGCGAAACCGTTGTTTTTCACCGCAATCCAACATCTGGAATCATGGCATCCAAGTTGGATGGAACGGTGAGTATGGACTCAAGTCCTTCTTTCGATAAATCCGCTCTGGAGAATCCACTCGTCTTGAAGTTGCAAAAAAGAAAATCATCGGTTCGACTCCTGTGCGTGACCAAAGAAAACGCACCTGCTCAAGGCGTCATCCTGTTTGACAAAGGGTATGGTATCGACGAGTCTAACGCCGAAGGGGTTGTATTTGCCCCTCGAGATAGAGCCGCTAACTCAAACAATTTTAATGCCTTTTGCCATGACGACCCGAATTGGAAGTTGGTTGAAAGTGTTCAACAAGGCGACGATATCAAAATCGTCGTTGAGCCGCGGCCAAAACGCCAAAAGATCAAAGGAAGAGTCGAACCAAAAGAACTCGTGCCAATCGGCACGTTGGTTTCCGTGTCAGAAAACAAACGAGTCCGAACGGGGGCGAACGGCGAATTTGTTTTTGAACCGTCGATAGACAAAAGTTGCGTCATAAAACTGGATTCGCCCGATGTAATATGCATGCCAGTCGTGGTCGATGCGGAACAAAACGGTGCCGAAGCAATTCTAAAGGTCTCCAAAGGAAATCGCGTCACAGTGCATTTCTCCGAAGGCGCCCAAGTAAAACCGATCGCAAATCAACAGGTTTCGATTTACTACCTGATCGATGAACATCAATACCTTGACCGTTCTTTTGGCATGACCACCGATGAGAAAGGCATGGTCGTATTTGCGATGCATCCGACCGTGAAAAAAATCAAGGTTTTTTACAATATGAAGCAAGAAGAAATCGAGTTGTCGTTCGACAAGGCCGGAAACGCGCAAGCCATGGTCAACTACACCGTGCCAAAAACAAAATCGTATTCGATTGTAGCTCTATACAATGAAAACGACTCGAAAATGGCTGAATTAAAAGCATTTTCTTACGATCAAAACAAAGAAATCGAAGTAAAGAAAACAGCAGACCATTACTATCAGGTTGATTCGAGTGATTCGCTGGTTGTCGTGTCGGCAAAAGCCGAAAACGGATTCATGTGGAATGGTCGTTTAAAACCAGAGAATACGAGACGTAATCTCGTGATTCCCCGTGCGATTCCTTTGAAGTACCGTGCAAAGGTGATCGATCAAAACGACCGTCCAGTGGTTGGGAAAGAGTTTTTTGTTTCCGGGTTGATTCGATTCACCGAAAGCGATTTGGCGACCCGCGATGATTTTTCGAGACCGTATCCGTTTCGGTGGCATTTCTTTCCACAACCCGCGAAGACAGACGCGAACGGATTCATTTCGTTGGACTCGGTTCCCGGAGGTGGTGAACTTGCAGTATCAGTCGTCAAATCAAAAGAACTACTTGCACACAATTACGACGTTCCTCAGTTGTTGATTCGGACGATGACACCGAAAGCCGGCGAGAAAGAGGTGACTGACGTATTTCGAATTTGGAACGAAGACGACAAAATCAAATCGCTTTCTTACAAAGAGTTTGCCAACGAATTGGACAAAGCGTTCAAGGCAGCCGAATCGAAAAACATGAAAGTGCTCGTTGTCGGCCATGCGGGTTTGGCCAACCAGCCGGGGTTCCTGCCGTGCTGCTTGTTCAACCCGGATCGTGTGCCCGAGACAAAGGCATTCGTGCCATTCGAAGTGAATTCGACTTATGTATCGCAAACAATGCCTTCCGACTCGCCGGCATACAGCATTGCCCCACGAGTTGTCGTTACAAACGACGAACGACAACTTAACGGTGTAACGTTAGCGATTTTCAAGAACAAGCACGAAATTCTCGCAAAGGAAACTTTCGATCCGTCGGATGAAAACGTGACCGCGAAAATCAGTGAGTTTTTGAAAGCCAATCATTGAGGCGATTCGAATTCGCTTTTTGAAAATTTGATTGAATTAATAAATAAGCGGTCCGACTTGGGCCGCAGCTTGGTTGACTAGTTATTTATCAGGTCGACGTAACCGTAACCTCAAGTGCTGAGTATCGTGGTATCATGACAGTTGCTCCTGCTTGCACACCGATCCATATCGAACGCTCGGCATGCCCCCCGCAATCCACGCTCAAAAACAGCTACTCAAACGACTGAGTGGTTACTGGAAAATTGAACGACTCAATATTTTCCTCCTTCCAACGATTGCCGTCCTGGTCGTCAAGCTCACGTTTAAAGCGGAACTCACCCCGGCATTCGTGCTGTCCCTGTTCACGACCTCCTGGATGTTGATCATTGGCACAATCGCCTTGCGAATGTTGCTCAAGACACTCGAAGGAGACTCGGCATATGGAGAATTCTGGCTTCCCTATCTGAGCTGGGCGCAGATTCCTTCGGTAATTCTGCTGAGCGTAAGCGCCTCCCTGACGACCTTTGAGTCGTACTTGGCATTCGCCAATTTAACGGCTGCGCAATACGCTGCGATTATGTTTACCGTCTTGGCCTGGCTGGAGTATGTGAATTTCTATCACCGTCAATTGCAACACTTCGATCACGGGCCCGATATTCGCCGCTTTTTGGCTGGGCAGGGATTTCGTCGGTCGCATCTATCGCGAGCCTTGCAAAAATGGCGTTCCCGCAATCGGCGTACTCGTCGCTTTTTGGCGCGTCAGGGTTTTCGTCGGTCGCATCTGTCACGAGCCTTGCAAAAATGGCGTTCCCGCAATCGGCGTTGATGGCAAATTCAGGCGAAGACTTCAATAAATTCGCAAAATCGTGTCACACTTCTCATACTGGATACGACTCCCTAACGATGGCACTTTCGTCATTATGGATGCCTTCGGCGAGAACCAAACCGTGAATGCCTATAACCAAGAGAACGCAAGAAACACCGCCGAACTAGTCGAGGCGGTCCTGTCGGGTGATCGAGACTCTTTTGGAGTTCTGGTCGCGCGGCATGCGGGGAGTGTAACCGCCGTTGCCTATGCGGTGTGCGGCGACTTCGCGCGGAGTGAGGACATCGGTCAGGAAGCTTTCATCGAAGCCTGGAAAAACCTCGCGACCCTGCACGACAGGGAAAAGTTCGCCGCTTGGGTTTGCTCGATCGCCCGCCATAAGGCCGTGGACGCGATACGGGCAAACAAAACTCCGCAATCGACTTGTTCAATCGACGGCATTTCTGTCGAGCCCGTTGACACCAAACAGCTTTCGCCTGAGGTCCGCATGTCACAGAGCCAGCAACAACAACTCGTTTGGTCGATTCTTGAAAATCTCCCGGAAGCATATCGCGAGCCGATGATCCTGTTCTATCGGAATGAACAGTCGACTCGGGAAGTGGCAATTGCCTTGGGTGAAAACGAAGCGACCATTCGCCAACGACTCAAGCGGGCCCGTGAGATGCTCCGCGAGGAAGTCAGCGAAACGCTTCGCGTGGCCTTGTGCGAAACGGCACCGAAAGCAGCATTTGCCGCAGTCGTAATGGCAAGTCTTCCAGTTGTTTCCTATGCAGCCGCAGCAACCACAGCAACAACGGCAACTTCAGCGGTTGTCGCCAAGTCAGGGGCTGGTAGCGTTGCGGCGAAAGTGGCGACGGGTGCCGCACTCGGTTCTGCCGGCGCCGTGTTGGGGTCCGTTATTGGACTGCTTGGCGGGGCATTTGGTACATGGATGTCGTGGAAGAACTGTGAATACGAAAGCCAGCAAAAATTCATTCTCCGCGAGGCGTTGAAGTACGTCGTTGCACTCGCCGTCTTCATGGTTGCGTTGTCGGCTTTGATATACGCCAGAACGCAAGGACTCATCAACAATAACACTCTTTATGCTTCTCTTCTCGTGGGACTTATCCTTGGGTTCCAGGTCCTTAACCTGTTTTGGATCCTCACGACAAATCGTCAGTACAAGCGATTGGGGGAACAAGCTCGCGCAAAAGGTGAACCGATGCGCGAACCCGCTCGACAAAAGATCGAACAAGTGAAACAGCTCACTCGCGTAACACGCGCTGATGGTTCAGTGGGCTATGAGGCGTTTCGTTGGAACGCAGGTGCCTGGTTCGGGAGTTCGTTGGGCTCAATTTGCTGGATGCTGCCGTTGAGTGCGATTGCCCTCTGGCATGGTGCTTTCGTGGTTGGCGCGATTGTCGGAATCTGTTTCGTCACTGGACTCGTTTTCGCTTTTGGACTTTGGCGAGCTCGCAGCCGGATCAATGCCTATCACGCTTTTCAGCTGTCGATCTGGTGCACGTTTGTCCTAGCGCTAATCGTTTTCTCCGCCGAGCAATTCCTGGCCGACCCTGCCACACAAGCCGCCTCGCAATGGACCGCCTGGGGCTGGCTGTGCCTCTTGATTTTCCCATTGCTCTCGCTGCAATTCTTCTGGATCCGGCGGGGATTCGAAAAAGAAATGTTGAATCGCCACTCTTCAAATTTGTAGATCAACCCTGCTCCGAGTACTTAGCCTCGGTGCCGTCGTTGAAAACGGGCGACAAGAGTAAGATATGGCCCAATGAACCAAACTACGAACCGCATCTTTACACTTCTCGCCGTCCTCCTCGGTTCGGTGTGCTCCCTCTGCGCCGCTGACGAAAGGCCGGATCGCCCTAACATCGTTTTCATTCTGGCTGACGATCTCGGTTACGGCGACGTCGGTTGCTACAACTCGGAATCGAAAGTCGCCACGCCAAATATTGATCAACTTGCGCGCGACGGGATGCGCTTTACCGACGCGCACTCCCCCTCTACGGTTTGCACGCCCAGTCGCTACAGCCTGCTGACTGGTCGGATGGCCTTTCGAATTCCCTATCGTGGCGTCTTCGCCGGTGCGGGAGGACCATGCCTCATTCGCGAGGATCAACTGACCCTGCCGCAGATGCTTCGCCACCAGGGCTATGCCACGGCGATGACCGGCAAATGGCATGTCGGGATGAGTTTCTTTGACCAAGCAGGCGAGCGCATTGCGAAACAAGACGTTGAGGAAGTGAAGCGGATCGATTACTCGCGCTCCATTCCCGACGGGCCGATTCATCGCGGCTTCGACCGGTTCTATGGCACGGCTTGCTGTCCGACGACGGATTTTCTGTACGCCTTCATCGACGGCGATCGGATTCCAGTGCCCCCGACCACAATGCTCGACAAGTCACAATTGCCCAAGCATCCGTATGCCTTCGACAATCGCGCCGGGATGATTGCGCCAGGCTTCGATCTCGAAGAAGTCGACATGGTCTTCTTGAAAAAGAGCCAAGAGTTTATCGAAGAACACACGAGGAGCCATCCGGACAAGCCTTTCTTTCTCCTGCACTCCACGCAAGCGGTGCACCTTCCTTCGTTCCCGGCCAAGCAGTTTCAAGGGAGCACGAAAGCCGGGCCACACGGAGATTTCATCCATGAGTTTGACTTCATTGTCGGCGAGTTGATGAAGACTTTGGAGCGACTGGGTTTGGCGGACAACACCGTCGTGATGTTGAGCAGCGACAACGGACCGGAGACCACCAGCGTTATTCACATGCGCGGCGATTACGGTCATGATGGCGCACGACCGTGGCGCGGCATTAAACGCGACCAATGGGAAGGGGGACATCGCGTCCCATTCATCGTTCGCTGGCCCAAGAAAATTACCGCTGGTAGCACCTGTGACCAGACGGTCTGCCTGACCGATGTCATGGCCACTTGCGCGGCGATGGCCGGTGCCATGTTGCCCGCGAACGCGGCCGAGGACAGCTTCGATCTGCTCCCTGCGCTGCTGGGGAATGCGAACGCGGCCCAAACTCGCCCCTACACCTTGCATCAGACGATTAATCTCTCTCTTGCCATCCGCAGTGGACCCTGGAAATACCTCGATCATCGCGGTTCCGGGGGCAATAATTATGACAAAGGAGAACTCCAACGCTTTGCCTTGCTCGACACCGCGCCCGAAGCGCCTGGCCAACTTTACAACCTCGACACAGATCCGGGAGAGACGGTGAATCTTTATTTCCAACACCCGGAGATTGTCAGTGAACTGAAGTCCCTGCTGGAAAGCAGCAAAGCGTCCGGCCGCAGCGCTCCAAATCGATGATGG
The DNA here is from genome assembly GCA_040081565.1 of Pirellulaceae bacterium. Lineage (GTDB taxonomy): Bacteria > Planctomycetota > Planctomycetia > Pirellulales > Pirellulaceae > BJ22. Next base: position 1,544 of record JBEBGH010000088.1, on the reverse strand, counting down.
CTTTGGCATCACTTGTGCAGCAAAAGTGAACCAAGAGTAAACTTCTTTACGCCCTCGCGGTGAACAACAGTGCGACCTCCAACTGTCGCCAATGTGAAAAATTTTATTAGCACTTCTTCGGTCTCGCTTTGCGACTGAACTCACCCGATTCACGCAGTTCGGCTGTCCATTTTTTGAATTCAATTTTCTTGGCCGCGGGAATTTTTCGCCAGTCAATGTCGTGCACCGCACCATACATCGCGTAAAGGTAGGCAGCGTTGCAGCCGAACGTGCTTAGGCCCCGAGCGACACGGCCTTGCAGCAGTTTGATGAAGGCCATCTCGATCCCAACATCCAAAAGGTCTTGGGCCGTGACTATTCCCACCGCGTTCAAATCCCGCTCACAGGCCGGACCAAGATTTCTCATTTCAGAAATTTTGCGAGTGTCAGGTTTCTTCTTTTTTGCCATCTTTAGTTCAAGACCCGGCCATCTAAATATGGCGCCAATCCACGCCGCCGCCGCATTCACGCTGTCGTTTGTGCACTTCCGTCTCCGCTCCCACGGTAATGTCACAACGCACACGTGGCTCCGAGCATCGCAAGTGGACCAGTCCCCGTTTCACATTCAATCTGGACAATCCAACTCGGCGGGCGCGGAATTGAAGGCCAAGAAATTGTTGAAAGGGCCAACGTCTTTGAGCAAACGAGGTGCGAATGGCGATTGAAGGGTTTTCCGTTGTTGGCTTGTGCGACCGGTTCAACAAAAAAGTTGACGGCGGCTTCGAAGCCCTTTCCAAAATCGTCCCCAACGCAACAGACATTCGGGACGAGAAATTGTGGCGATGCGCGTTCATCGCCGCCGCCGACGCTTCTCTACATCAGTCAATGACGACAACCTCCGTAGCCGACCAAGCTTCGTAAAAGTAGGTGTCCCCCAGCCAGTTTCCGCCATTCGAAAATAACCGCATTCGTGAACTCGTCATGAATTGGCCCGGAGCGAGAATGTTGTCAAAAGCGTCAACGGACAGGAACGTGCCAAGGCCGACTATTTTGTTCATCGTCCGAACGTAGTTTCCATTGCGATCGTACGTTAGGACCTTACAAGTAATGTTGTCGCGGATGTGCAGCTGATCCATTGAATCGCAGACAGCGCCAAAACACTGTTTTCCGCTAACGAATGCACCCAAGTCATTTCCGGCGGAGTCGAATAGTTTGATCTGATTTCGAAAGGGGTCTGTAGCGAATACGCGACCCGTTGAATCGACGGCAATCTGACTAATGAACGGAATGTCAGAGCTTGCGAAAGTGGAAACGTCGCCAGCGAGTGTGATTCGGAAGATATCACCTCCTGTCCGTCCCACGGCCAACAAGCTTCCTGACTTCTTGTCGAACACAACGTCTTTCAGAGAATCAAATCCCCACGCAACGGTTCCCAAATAAAAGCCCGACTCGGTAAACCAATGAATGCAACCCGAAAAATCATCGGCTACAAACACACTACCGTTCCCATCAACAGCCAAGGCGACGGGATTCAAATTCTCCGCGAACACACCCAAATAAACGCC
>JBEBGH010000087.1:0-17489 GCA_040081565.1 Pirellulaceae bacterium | reverse complement strand
GGCGGAACCGTGATTTCGCGAATCTCGACGGTTCGCCGATTGACGATGAAGTCCACTTCCCCCTTCACCAATCCATGCTTCGTCAAGGCATCTTTTATAACTTGGACGTTGTCCAGCAATTCACCTTCGGCTGCCAGCGGAATGGAAAACAATTTGACGATACGGGCAAGTCGCGGGGAGATTGCCACCTCCGCCACGCGGAGGAGTTTGTCGTCAACTTCGATAATAATTCGTTTAGCCATTTTTCACTTATTTGGACAAGCCAACCCCTAAGATGTCGAGCGAATAACCGCTTTGCAAGTGACTCTTATCTCTCCAGAATAATACCCTTGGAATGGGAACGGTAGTGTCAATAATCACTTCTGCCCGACTTGTGCCCACTCCGTCGTCGAAAAATCCGACGACTTCAGCCTGATAAACGTCACCATCCGTACAAAGAAATGGCAACATCATCCGCATCGTCGGCAAATCGACGATCCCTTCGACCAACAGCCAAGTCTCAAATTTTCGATTGAGATCTGCGCCGTCGGGGTCATCCAATTCGAATTCGCGAAGTTTAATAATCTGATCCAGGATTTCCTCGGTCATTCCCGGAACGGCTGTCAGGACACGACGACTGGCTTGCATGACATTTACACGACCGGGAATCGTGGGACCTTCAAAGGTCGTGGCGTTTGACAATAAAACTGGCAGCGTGCTGCCCAACCCCAACGTATTGACCGGAGACTTGAGGATCAGTTTCTTGGCTGGATCGTCAGGATTGTCAGCCGTGGTGTAGGCTCCGACCAAATCCAAAACTTGTGTGAAGGTGAATTCGGCTTGTTTTGTGGTGTCGAGTTCAAAAGGGACACTGGCGGCGACTGCCGAGGCCGTTTCTTCGTCGTTGAGAGGAGTGTACGGGCCGTTGATTCGGTACTGCACAATAAACTTCGACCATTCGTCGTTAAATGAACTTCGCAAGTCGGTGTACAACTGCTCCAAATCCGGAGCATTCAAGTTGATCCGTTCCAACCCCTCGGAATTAAGATTGCTCTCTTTGCTATACAACGTCAAGTAATTCGCCCAACCGAGGATCATGTCGGCGTCGAGCGAGCTGGTATCACCTAACTCATTTGAGTCGACAATTCCATTGCGATTGGCGTCGGCTCCAAACAATAGCTGAGAAGTAACGCCACGGATCAACAACAACTCGTCGATGCTGTCCAGCGGCCCGTTCTTCGCTTCATAGGCAGGATCCAAGCCGACGTAATAACTTGATTCGGCTCCGTAGTCGCGACCTTCATCATCCGCGTCGATGAAGTCAATGATTGCGTCTGCGATTTCTTCGGTCATCTCGGGAAGCGCCATCAAAAGCGTTCGACCACCGCCCGGAACCCAATTATCGGCATAGGGCAGAGTATTCAAATTAATTTTGGTCGACTCATCCATCAGCCCATAGCGAAAGCCTTCGGGGTTTCCTTCGTCGTCGATGCTGGACGAGACAATGGTAAAACGACCGATTAACGATGGATCATTCGGATCGATGCCGACGATAACCGATTGAAAACCAGACGCTGAGGGGTTGTGCCACAAGCCGCCTTTTTCCCGCATCGTGGCTTCATCGTTGGTCAAATACAAACGGGCATAGTCGACACCGGAATCCACAAGATACTTCGATTGAACCTGCCGGGCGAGCAGACGCGAGGAAGCGTCTTCGTTGATCATCAGGCTGGTGAACGTGTACGCCGCAAGGCTCAACATGACAATCGTTACGAGCACAATCAACAACAGGAATCCGCCACGTTGGGAAGTTCGGAGTTTCATTTTCATTCGTCCTCCTCGGGCGGGGCTTCAGCGGCGGGTAAATGAACCACCAGCCGATAAGTCTCCATTTGCATCAGGGCATCAAACGTAAAACTTCCTGTACGAGTGGTGCGAGCAGGATCAAGCACCATGGTTACTTCGATCGCCAAAGGAAAGCCCTCAGATTCTTCCGAATCCCAACTGGTGTACCACTCGGAGCCGTCGTAATAGCGGAATTGAATTTCCACGATCTCCGGCGAAATCAATTGCGAATATTGATCGGGGGCGGCGGGAATTCCGTCACTGCCTTGGTAGGCAGCAACCGCACGGTCGATCTGCCGCCGATAAAGTCCACCCATGGACGCGACGTCTGGTTCGAATTCCAAACCCATTCCGCTGGCGGGAGCTGATGATGAAATAAAATAGGAAACTGTTTTTACGTCGGAACCTGTCATCGATGACAAATCGCCACCCGTGAGCAATGCATGATATTGATCGAGGCGTGGCAAACGGCTGATATCGATCGACAACGCTGTGGCACTGCCAATCAATGCGGGACGAAAGGTAGCCGTGTCTTCCGTTGGCGGTGCTGATGATTCGTCGCCGCCGGCTGATTCGCCGCCAGTTGAGTCGCCTCCTGTGCCCGTTCCACCGCTGCCTTCGCCTTCGCCACCACCGCCTTCGCCACCTGTTCCTTCTCCATCGGTTTCGCCCCCACCCGTTCCCCCGGTAGGAGTTCCGCCGCCACCTAGTCCGGCAATTAGGGCCTGCGAAACGGAAAGGTTTTCGATCCCCGAAACGTCAATGGCTTTGTATTGCAAGCCTGCGCGAAAATCATTAGAGAAAATCCCCAAGACGCTCCGAGCAACCTGTTTTTGTTCCAACGAACGTTGCTGTCGATTCAAATTAACGAGGAACACACTGATCGCCGACGTGATTGCCCCGACAATGATCACCGAAAGTGCCAGTGCTAACAGGAGTTCCAGCAGTGTATAGGCAGCGCGTTTGCGTTGGTTGGCTCTTACGTTCATTCTTCCGTCGCCTCCGTCGGATCGTAATCCGGATCAGGCATGAAGCGGACGATGGACATCGATACCGGCGCCAGCGAGTTCGTGGCTTGTTTGACGGTCACGGTCACGACGAGCAAGCCCAACTGAGAACTTGGTTGCACGTCCACCGAATAGATCCAGTTCGGATTTTCGGCAACTGCTGCTGCACTCTTGCTTTCCAAACTCAGAACCCCTGCAGCGAGTTCAGCCATTTTTGAGTCGCACAGAAGTGCCGCTTCCGTTCGCGCCCGACTAGACATGGCACCGCGGTAACCAATGTTGAGCAACTGTACGATCGTCACCATGGACATGCCCAGGATCGCGATCGCCAGGACGACCTCCAACAGCGATAGCCCATGGCGACTCACGCGGGAGGTACTTCTGACTCGGGTTTTGTTTGTGCAAATGTTCATGGCGTTAACGGCCTCCTTGAACTTCCGTGACGCGGCTGGAGCCCGTCAAGCTACGAAGGACCACTTGCTTCAAGTCGCCTTTGGTATTGCTCAATACGACTCGCGCGTCTTGGCAGGTACCATCCGGATAGAACAAAATCGGCCGCACCGACCCCGAACTACCACCTTTGCTGTTTTCGGTAACGAATTCAGAGCGAGCATTAGAAATTGCCTCACCAGCGGCGAAGGTCACGCCGCGCGGCAACAGATTGTCGTCGCTGACAAGATTAGTTGACTGGTCAAATTGCGTCGCATCCATTCGCTGCAAACTTTGATTGGACGCGACGTTGTCGAAATCCAGCACTGCCATTCCTCGCCCACCGGGAGCAAACACCAAGGCATGAACCCGACCGGTCCGAATCGCGCTAACCCGCGCGCGGGCCATTTCTGATCGGACCATATCGCAACCCTTGTCGAGTCCCGTGGATGAGATCGACCTCAGGACTGCGGGAGCAGACAGGCTGGCCATCAAAATCAGAATCGCCATTACCAGAACCAGTTCCAGCAGCGTAAAGGCAACTCGTGGATGGCTAAGGTTTGGCTTCATGAACAATCAGTTAAAAGGTTGATTCAAAAAAACACGACCAAATCCGAGTCTCGAATTTGGTCGCCAAGTCCTTCAAAATTAGACAAAGACCCATAGGACTATTGGCGTGGAATAGCGCCGACATCATCAGCGGTTCCCATTTGTCCATCGGGACCATTCGAGGTAATCGTGACGATATCGGCCAACTCGTCTGCGGAATAGTTAAATGGATTCCCCCAAGGGTCAGCTGGCAAACGGCCTTCATCGAGGTACGGCCCTTTCCAAGCCTGCGGCGACAACCCCGGCGGAACGGTTACTAGTTCATTCAACGAAGCGGGATAACGACCGATATTCAATTTGAACATTCTGCTCGCTTGCTTCAGGGTGCCGATCTGGGTAATCGCAGCATCGCCTTGAGTCGAACGTTGAATCTGCATCACGCCGACGATCGCCAAGGATGAGAGCAACACCAGAATGGCCATTACTAAAATCAATTCCAGCAACGTAAAGCCGGCACGGCGACGAGAATGTCGGCGGTTTCGATTCACAGACTTCATTGCAAAGTTCTCCATGAAAAATATTCTACTCGTTTTCGGACGGCCGCCAGTCTTACCTCATTCGGCGAGATTACTGGCGCGGAACAGCGCCGACATCATCTGCGCTTCCCATTTGCCCATCGGGACCATTCGAGGTAATCGTGACGATATCGGCCAACTCGTCTGCGGAATAGTTAAATGGATTCCCCCAGGGGTCTGTGGGCAAACGGCCTTCGTCGAGATAGGGCCCCTTCCACGCCTGCGGCGACAACCCCGGCGGAACGGTTACTAGTTCATTCAACGAAGCGGGATAGCGGCCAACATTCAACTTGAACATTTTGCTCGCTTGCTTCAGGGTGCCGATCTGGGTAATCGCAGCATCGCCTTGAGTCGAACGTTGAATTTGCATCACTCCGACGATCGCCAATGACGAGAGCAACACTAGAATCGCCATTACCAGAATCAATTCCAGCAGTGTAAAACCAGCACGGCGAGAACGTCGGCGGCCTCGATTCAATGACTTCATTTCAAAATTCTCCAATTGATAAGGTTTCTTTTCGATTTCGAACGGCCGAAAGTGTTACCCCATTCGACCGTTAAAAGTTTCTAAATTCTTCCCCTGTTCCCGCCAGTAAGCGGAGCTTTACCAGCGAGGACTTTTTATGTTTTGTTCTTAGTGCCGCAGGGCACTGCTCATCTTCATGATCGGTAGGAGCAAGGCCATCACGACGAACAGGACGATGGCCGCCATGATCATCAGCAGTAAAGGCTCCAGCAACTTAACCATCAACTCCAGTTTTCGAGCTGTTTCTTTTTCGACGTCGCCGGCGATTCCAACCAGCACCGTGTCGAGCGTATTGGATTCTTCCGCCACGGCAATCATTTCAGTCACGTTCTTGGGGAACCGACCGGATTTCGCCAGCGGCTCCGATAGGGCCTGACCCGCTGTAATGTTATCCGTTGCGTTGGCAATCGCTTGCGACAACACTTTGTTACCTGTGGCCTCCCGGCTGATTTCCAAGGACTTCAGGATCGGCACTCCATTCTTGAGCAGGGTGCCCAAGATTCGGCAGAAGCGCGCGACAGAAAGGTTCTGAAAAATCATGCCAAACAATGGCAATCGCAACTTCACGCGGTCCGCCATCAGCTTGCCCGCGGGGGTACTTAGTTGAACCCTGGCAACTACAAAAAGTATTGCGAAAAGCCCCAAAAATATCCACCAATAGCCGTTCAGCCACTTGCTGAACCCCAGAAGCAAATCGGTGGTAAACGGCAATTCGCCTTGCCGGCGCAACTCGTTGAACATCCCGTCAAATTTGGGAACAACAAAGATCAGCAGGAGTGCGACGACCAACGATCCCGCCGTGGCCAATACGGCTGGGTAAATCAAGGCCCCAATCGTTCGCGATTTCAATTCAGCTTGCTGTTCCGTAAACATCGCCACGCGTTCTAACGCTTCGTCCAAAAAGCCGCCTTCACCGCCGGCCCGCGTCATGTTCACGGCCATTTCGTTAAAGATTCTGGGGTGTCGGGAGAATGCGTCACCCAGACTGCTGCCGTCCTCCACTTTGGCGATAACATCGTCGAGCGCATTCTGCAAAGACTGATGGGAGGATTGCTCGCGCAAGATCGAAAGCGATCGCAACAGAGGTACGCCGTTTTTCAGCAAGGACGCCATTTGACTGTAAAAGGTGGCGATTCGCTGACTGCTGATTCCGCCGCCGAGGCTAACACCCGCAGAGGCCTTTTCTGCTTTGATCGAGATGGGAAACAACGACTTTCCCGTAAGCAGGTTGATTACATCGCGTTCGGATGCCGCCGGCAATTCGCCGGTGATCTTCTGACCTTGCATGTCGCGGGCAACGTAAGTGAAGTTGGGCATCGATCAATTCTCCTTTAGATAACGCCCCGATCGCTCTTCGTGATACGAACAACTTCCTCGACAGAAGTCGTGCCAGAAATGGCCTTCAACCACCCGTCATCGCGAAGCGTCTTCATACCTTCATCAACCGCCGCCTTTTTAATATCCCAAGAACTCGCGCGGGCTTGCGCCAACTCGCGCACCCGTTCGGTGGAAATCAACAATTCATAAATACCAAGCCGGCCTCGGTAACCGACATTACGGCACGCCCGACAACCCTTCTCGCGATAAAGCACTCCGTCAACCAGTTTGTCCCACGGAAAATCCTTGGGCACATCGGCGCGTTGCGGGCGATAAGCTTCTTTGCAATCGGGACAAAGGCGGCGAAGTAGTCGTTGGGCCATTACGGCCTCGACCGTACTCGCCACCAGAAAAGGCTCCACGCCCATGTCGACCATTCGGGAAAAGGCACTTGGAGCGTCATTTGTATGAAGCGTGCTGAATACAAGGTGACCGGTCAATGATGCTTGAATCGCATTTTCGGCAGTTTCCAAGTCTCGAATTTCACCCACCAGCACCACGTCCGGGTCGTGTCGCAAAATGCTTCGCAGTGACGTGGCAAATGTTAGACCAATTTTCGGATGGACTTGAATCTGGTTGATCCCTTCCAACTGGTATTCCACGGGATCTTCGGTTGTAATGATCTTTGTTTCTGGGCTGTTGATTTCGAGCAAAGCACTATAAAGGGTCGTGGTTTTTCCCGATCCCGTTGGGCCGGTTACAAGCACAATCCCGTGCGGCATGTCGATCAACTTGCGAAATGGCGCGTAGGTGTCTTCGTCCATCCCCAAGTTGCGCAAGTCAAACTTCATTGCGCCTTTGTCGAGGATACGCATGACCAAGCCTTCGCCATGGATCATCGGGATCACCGACAAACGAATGTCGATTTCGCGACCCTTCACTTTGATCTTGATGCGGCCGTCTTGCGGCAGGCGTTTTTCGGCGATGTTCAAGCGCGCCATAATTTTCAAGCGACTGATAATTGCGGCTTGAAAGTGATTGATCTCTTGAGGCACCGGCTGAGCATGCAGGATCCCGTCGATCCGATAACGGATCACGACGCCGCTGCCTTGCGACTCGATATGCACGTCACTCGCGCGCATCTCAACGGCTTCCATCAGAATCTCATTCACCAGCCGGACGACGCTGGCCTCTTGGGCCTGTTCGCTTAATTCAGATCCATCCGTTTCGATATCCTCAAGCAGCTCGACGCCTTCGTCAGTGCGCTGTTGGATCAAGCCCTCGATCGTTTCGCTACCCATCCCGAGATGCGTTTTGATCAAGCGAGTAATCTCGACTTGGTCAGCCAAAACAGGTTTAACGTTGAGCCCGGTTGCTGCACTGACTTCGTCCAGCGGATACAGATTAAACGGATCACCAGTCGCTACGACCAGAGAGCCGTTTTGGCGAGCGACTGGAAAGAGCGACTCGCGGTAGATAATCTTTTGTGGGAATGTCGACAACAGACTCAGATCGACAGGTGCCTCACGCAAATCGACAAAAGGCATTCCCAATTCTTCCGATGCGGCGGTAAGGATGCGAGTCCGATCCAGATCGGGCTGCAACACCAGCCACTGAAAGAAATCCTGTTTGGCTTCATTCGAGGCTTGGAGTTGTTGCTGAGTCAGCAATTGTCGTCTAAAGAGAACTTGGCCAATGTCCATTGGGTCAACCTGAGGAAAGATGGCTGATCGAAAACGTCAACGATTCAGTCTATACAGAATGGAATCAGGGGCAGGAGCGGCTAAGCACCCAGTCCAAAGTTTTAAAGCTGACGCATCCGATTGCACGGATTTTTCCGAAAAGCCTCAAGAAACGCACCGCTTTTGGGTGAGGAGTGGGATGCGTCACTTTAGTGCAGGTGCGTTTCTTGAGACCTTCCGGACCCACGGGTAATGAAACCCACAATTTGTCAGTGAGTTTCGCAGAGTTGAACGACAATTTTTGCTTTTGTCGAAAATGGCAAAGATAATTTTCAAAGCAATGTAGTTGGCGTAAAGAAAAAGCCAGGCATTCCCTGACGCCTGGCTATTGAATTCTTAAATCTGAAGTCGATCGAAGATTAATCTCCGCCGCCTTTGCTATCGCGACCACCACGACCGCCGCCACCAGGTCCGCCTCGACCGCCGCCAAATTGGTTCTGGCCAAAATCAAATTGATCGCCAACCAAATCTTCGTACTTTTTGCGCTGATCTGCACTCAAGACTTCCAGCACTTTGTCCATGGCCTTCTTCTGCAGCTTGGCAGTTTCCTCGCGCAACATCGTTTGTGCCTTCTCGGCTTCTGCACGCATCTTTTCTTCTTGTTCCGAAGTAATTTCGAGTTCTTTCTTCAGCTCTTCGTTGTCCAGAAGGCCCGTGCCAGCTCCGCTACGTCCGCGAACTCGCATTTGGTTTGTCAATTGTTTCAGGCGTTTTCTTTGATCCGGCAACAGAATTTCATCAACGTCCTGTTCGAGTTCCTTGTTCATCGCTTCCATTTTTGGACGAAGTTCTTCGAAAGCTTGTTGCCGATCGCCACCGCCTCCGTTCCGCATGTCTTGGAACAATTCCGTCATCTTTTCGCGAGACTTTTCCTGCAGCTCTTCCAAGGCTTTGACTTGGTCTTCGACCAGATCAAGTTCTTCGCGAACTTTTTCGTTCATCAACAACATCGAGGAACTCATCCCGCCGCCCATAAAACCGCCTCGACCACCGGGTCCACCACCACCAGGTTGGGCTTGGGCATTCGCAGAACACAAAAGCACCGCACAAACAAACAGTCCAAAGACAAGACGAGACAACATTTTGGGATTCTCCTCAAATACGATAGGCAAAACAGGTGGTTGCAATAGCTAAAGCGGTTCAGCTGGGATTTCGCTAAAGTGGTTTTCTGGCCATCAGACCAATGCTGGGGAACATCTTTGCGAAAGCTCTGCCAATTGGATGTATAAACAAACCCCATGCGCGATTGTTCCGTTTTTTTTTGCAAATCGTTCAAAATCGTTGGCTTTTTCCGCCTATCGGGGGGACTGGGCTCGCAGGTCTTGGCTCCGTAGTCCTTTGGCCTCTCGCAGCTCCGGCATGGCCTTGCGCAATTCTGCCAAATCCCGCAGGTCTTCGGCTGGGGTCGCTCGCGAACGACTTCGCAGCTCGTCCACAAATTCCGACGGAAGGTCGTCCAGGACAATGGTCTCGGTGTTTCTGGGATCGGACTTGGAACGTACCAAGACGATGACCTCCATGTCACTGACCTCACGACCGGCCGGTGAACTGGCCGCCAGACCTTCGGTCTCCCAACCAGCGTTTCGGACTTTGGGGACCGGCGGCAGGGAAGCTGGTCCAGCGGGCTTAGCAATTCCTTGTCCTTGCCGTTCGGCCTCGACCTCAGCCGCTAACGCCAATAGCTCATCGCTGGGAGCAGGGCGCGGCGTATTTAGCCTGCCCACGGGGACTTCGGCGGACGCGATCGCCCTGGCATCAGGTCTTTGAAATAAATGTGCCAACTTCGCACGTCCCAGTTCGGAATGGATATTGTCCAGCGAAGTAAAAACCCCTTCATCTTCATGAACAGCTGCCGCGTTACAGACACCGATCAACGCACCATCCTCTCGGAACAATCCGCCGCCACTGCGGCCAATCGATGGACGTCCGAAAATATCGTACTTGTGAGAACCATCATATTGAGCATGGTTTTTGATTTTTGTAGCACGAATCGTCGGCGGTTGGCCTTTGTCGCATCCGATGCTGAAGGCTGGTTCACCGACAGCGATTTTTGTGTTCGTAGATGCCACGGCAACGGCGGGAATATGAAAGCCTGGACGGATCACGACGAGCGCGACATCGTGGGCGTCGGCGTCGTAGCTAAGCACCTCACCAGGTACGGTCACTTGTTTTTCATCCGCCCAGTTAACATCGGCTGTCACCGTACCGCGACCTTGACTATCTCGGAACAAATGCCCGCAAGTCAGAACAAGGCTTTCGCCGTCATGCGAGTGAATCACCGTCCCCGTTCCAAACGAATAGCTGTTTTTGTCTTCAACGCGCAGTCGAACGGTTGCGCGCATCGCGGCTAACTCACCTTCGGTTTGAGCGGTACGCGTACTTGCAGGCGCAAGAGTTCGATCATTGCCAGGGACCAGCCGCCGTTTGGTTTGATTTTCAGTCTCGTTGGATGTTCGGGTATCAGCTACGGCTGGGTTGGTTTTGGATTCGGAAGAGCGTGCGTTTCCGAGCCAATTTGAAATGGCAGAGATTGCCAGGACGCCTTTTTGCCGAGCGACTTCGCGATTGCCCTGAACGAATACCGTTGTCGGTGTCTCGGTGACGCGGAAGCGAGCGGTCCATTCGGGCTGTCGGCGCGCATCAATTCTTGTAATTGGGTAGCCTTGTTGAATCAGGTCATCAATGCCTGGTTCCATTTCCTTGCAGGGGCCACATCCTTCCATGGTAAAGAAGTAAACTCGGGCCGCATTGTCTTGTGCTTGAAGCACCGGAGTACGGAACAATCCGATCGCAACCAGAACCAAAAAGAATGGGAGTAACTTCCCGAAACGGTTTCGTGCAGTAAAGCAACACTGCGAGCCTTGCCAACGTGCCATCCCTGACACCTCCATCGTTTAGCCGTCGATCCGGAGATTTGCGAAGGACAAATTTCCAAAACCGTCGACGAATCAAGTTTTTCTGACCATCCCTGTCAGAACGCAGCCACTTTCTCGCGAAATCATTCCGCTAAGAGTGTTTTGCCAACCATCACAAAATGGTGGGCGGCTGCTGAGCGATGCGGTTCGATCACCAGAAATCTGTCTCTCTGATTGACTTGGACTCATCGCGTAGGAAACAATCTAATCCGCCTCTATTTTTTTGTCTAAACCAAAATCCGATTCAGCCGCTAGCGTCAACCAATGCCAATTCGCTTTACGCGTATTCCTCGCTTTTTCCTCACTGCAATCGGCATGGTGCTGGCGATTTCGTTGTTCGGATGGTGGCCGACCGAAGCCTACGCTCAACCAGCGAAAGGAAAAATCAAACCACGGCCGGAGCGTTTTGAACGCCCTTTTATTATCGAATTTAGGGGCCCGATTCACGGGGCCAAGCTGCGATACTTTCGTTCACGAATCGAGACTGCGCGGCGTGGGAAGGCCGATTTGATCGTGGTGGAGTTCGATAGCCCGGGCGGCCAACTCGAGGAAAGCTATGCGATAGGGGAAATTCTGCGCGATTTGGATTGGGCCTTCACCGTGGCCTATTGCGAACGAGCGGCACTGAGCGGTGCCGCGCTGGCCGCGATGGGTGCCGACGAACTCATCATGACGCCGGAGGCCAGGATCGGGGACATCGGGGTGATCTATCAAGACCCCGCGGCGTTTGCCTTTCGTTTTGCCCCCGCCAAAATTATCAGCGATGTCGTCGCCTTTGGTCGTGGCATCGCAGAATCCAAAGGGCGATCCCCGGAGTTGGTCGAGGCGATGATTGACAAGGACGTGTTGGTATTTTCGCAAAAAACTGCGGGCGGCAAATTGGAATTCAAGACTGCACGTGTTGATGATAAGGACAAACCCGGGGAGCCATGGCAGCTCGTTCCCGAAAGCGGTCCAGAACGGTTCTTGGAATTGTCCGGACCGCGCGCCGTCGAATTGGGACTTGCGACTGCGACCGTGAAGAACCAGCAGGAACTCGCCGGACTTTTGCAATTTGATCTTGCGCGGTCTCGTGTCCTGCGACATAAAACCTCCGATACCGTTGCCGCAATACTTTCGCATCCGATCGTGGCCGCTTTGTTGATCATCATTGGCGCGTTGGCGTTGTACATTGAACTGAGTGTGCCGGGTATTGGTGCTGGCGGCATCATTGCTACGTTATGCGCTGGATTGTTCTTCTGGAGCAACTTCATGGGCGGCACGGCGGGAATTCTGGAAGTCCTGCTCTTCATCGGCGGTGTCGGGCTGATTGTCCTCGAATTGTTTGTCATTCCCGGCTGGGGCGTCTCGGGAATCGCGGGATTCCTTATGGTGTTAGCCAGCGCTGTCCTGGCCAGTCAAAGCTTTGTGATTCCGCAAACAACTTCCGAGGTGACTCAATTCGTCAATACGTTGATAATGATCTTCGTGGCATTGAGTCTCATTGTCATTGGCGGCGTCGTGATCACGAAGAAAATCGGCAGGATTCCTTTTTTCAATCAAATCGTATTGACTCCTCCAGTCGAACTGGGATCGACCGATCCGAAAAAAGGCAATTCGACTGGACCCAAACCCGAACCGGCGGCTCACCCGATTGTTTCCGTCGGCGATTGGGGTGAATCAGTGACGGTCTTGCGCCCTGCCGGACGGGCAAGGTTTGCCAGCCGAAGTGTTGACGTCATCAGCGATGGTGAATTCATTGACCCCGGCACAAGAATCAGGGTTGTTCGCATTCAAGGCGCAATCGTGACAGTGACTCGAGTTACTGCCGATGGGCCGAAACCCGCTCAATCGTAAAAAGTTCCGCGACATTCTCGCCGGCTTCCTAAAATCCATGCGGTATCGCCGAACGTTTTTTCTTCTGCCTGCCTGCTGGATACTGACGGCTAAATGTTTTTGCGTTAAATTACTGGGAAGGCAAAAGAAAAGTTGGGAGTGTAAAACTTGGAGCTAATTGCTCTCGTACCAAGTCTGTAGATGACATCCGTACCCGCACTTTCCAATCGTAGAAACTCGTCACCAATGAAAGTTTAGAAGATGAACCGTTTGTTGTATTCGTCGTTTCTGGTTGCATTGCTGCTGGCGACTTCATGGGTTCAAGCCGACGATTGGGCATCGTGGCGTGGGCCGGAACAAAATGGAGTCTCTCGGGAAAAGGGACTCGCCTCAGAATGGTCGCTAGACGGAAAGAACGTGCTTTGGAAATCTGACGTCGGCGGTCGCGCAACTCCGGTCATTATTGGCGACCGAGTTTATCTCGATTGCAGAACGCCTGAGGATTTCAATGATCCGATTCAAAAGATTCACTCGCGCGAACAAGTGATTTGCTGGGACGCGAAGTCTGGAAATGTCCTTTGGAATCACAAATTCAATGTGTTCCAGACCGATATCCCCTCGCCTCGAGTTGGCTGGGCTTCGATGTGCGGTGATCAAGAAACCGGCAACGTCTACCTGCACACCGTCTCCGGTCTGTTCCGTTGCTATGACAAGGACGGAAAGATTCTCTGGGAACATTCGTTGGTCGAAGAGTTCGGCGAGATTTTAGGATATGGCGGACGTTTGCAAACGCCGATTATCGACGAAGGATTGGTCATCATCAGCTTCCTGGCGGCCAATTGGGGCGATACGAAAGGCCCCGGCCCACTCCATTACTATTACGCTTTTGACAAACTCACGGGCGCGCTGCAGTGGGTATCAGCTCCGGGTACTGCCCCGGAAGGCACAAACTATTCGATCCCGGTTGTGGCGGTGATCGACGGTCAACGGATGTTGATTGGCGGCAACGGCGACGGCGGCATCTATGCGATGCAAGCCCGAACCGGAAAGAAAATGTGGGGCATTCTTATGTCCAAATCGGCGGTCAACGCATCGCCGGTCGTCGTCGGCAATCTCGTATATGCATCGCATGGAGCCGACAACGTAGACTCGCCGGAATTCGGCAGCGTCCGTTGTATTGACGGTGCGAAAGCCGTTACCGATCCCGCAAACGCGACCGTTTGGCGACGAGACGGCATCAAAGCCGATTACGCTTCGCTGTTGCATCACGATGGAATTCTGTACGTCATGACTGACACCGGCTACCTGTTTGCATTGGATGCAAAAACCGGAGCGGATTTGTGGTCTCAAAATTGCGGAACAGTCGGGAAGGGCTCACCGGTTTGGGCCGATGGCAAAATTTACCTCACCGAAGTCAACGGCAACATGTGGATTTTGAAACCTTCGCGAGAAAAATGTGAGGTCCTTTCGCATGTTCACATGAATTCGTTGAAGGGTCCGGGCGACGACGAAATTTACGCTTCAGTTGCGATCTCTAACGGACGAATTCTGCTGGTGACTCGCGACCGAACCATTTGCATCAGCTCGGGTGAGCCCAGCGGTTCGGACTCGATTCCAGAGCAAGCTAAAGAACCCGCCGCGGAAGGCGATGTGGCGATCGCCCAGCTTCGTCCTTACGAAACAGTCATCGCACCCGGGCAATCGCAAAAATACGAATTGCATTCCTTCGACAAGCACGGACGATTCATCAAGAAGGAAGACGCATCGCTCACGGCTTCGAAAGAACTCGAAGGCCTGACGGTCGACGGCAATTCGGTAACCGTACCCGTTGTCGACAAGGACTTCGCGGGAACGGTTTCCGCCAAAGTCGGTGAATTGACGGCCACGGCGCGAATTCGAGCCTTCAAGGGTTCGAAAGAATGGTCTTGGGATTTTGAAGGAATGACCGGCGTCCAGACTCCGCCTTCATGGGTGCGGGCCTTCGCCAAGGCGAAACCGAAAAAAATCGGCGAAAACACTTGCATCGCTTTAGCTGGAATTGGAGCGGCCAAAGGCCGACCAAGCCATACGATTTATTTCGGTGATCCGTCGATGAAGGACTACACGGTTCAAGCAGATGTGATGATGGCAAAAAAAGCACGTCAGCTGCCAAATATCGGAATTACCGCAAATCGTTACACGTTTTTGATCAAAGGCAACTACAACAAGGTCGAGGTCCAGAGTTGGCAAGCCCATTTGCACAACGCCAAAGACGCTCCTTACAAAGTTGAAGCCGACAAGTGGTACACCATGAAATTTACGGTAAAGGTTGAAAACGGCGAAGCAAAACTGTTCGGCAAAATTTGGCCGACAGGTGAAGCTGAACCAGACGCTTGGACCCTTGAACATGTCGACCCACACCCTAATGAAACCGGTAGTCCTGGCCTGTATGTCTATGCAACGACGGATTGCCATTTTGACAATGTAAAGGTGACTTTCGACAAATAAATTTAGACATTCACGAACCGACTTATCGTGAACATTACGAACTGAACAACAATCAAAATTTGACCAAGGATAATTTGACATGAAGATCTTGAGTGGCATGCTTAACCTGACAACGGCTTGTGCGTTGACGCTCCTCTTGTTGACGGGATGCGATCCGCAGGCTCCCAAGGTTACAAAATCTGACCCCACAAAACGAACGCTACCTGCTGGCCCTTCCGCCGGATCGCCCCAGTTAGTTGGCGATGGTGGTGCAACAACTTCAGCTGAAGTAAAGAGCGCATCCGAGAAAGTTGCTGGCAAGTCTGACGGGGCCCCGAAAACGGATACTCCTGCTAAAGCTGATACCACCAAGGCTGACGAAACTGCACCGGACGCTCCCAAATCACCGGAAGCGCCGAAGGAACCAGAGAAATCAAAAACCGGAGAGTCGACAAAAGACTCACCCGCGAGTCCTGGCGATGTCAAAATCACCGGAGACTGGCCGATGTGGGGCGGAATTCCTTCCCGCAATATGGTCTCTGAAGCAACTGGCTTGAATCTCGATTTCGATATCAAAGCCAACAAGAACATAGACTGGTCGATGAAACTGGGTACACAGACTTACGGCAATCCAGTTGTTTCCAAGGGCAAAGTCTTCGTTGGCACGAACAACGGAGCGGAGTATCGTCCGAAACACAAGGGCGACCGTGGTGTCCTGATTTGCTTCAATGAACCAGATGGCAAATTCCTCTGGCAACTTACCCGCGAGAAATTGCCAATTGGACAAGTTCAAGACTGGCCAGAGCAGGGCATCTGCTCGTCTTGCTATGTCGAAGGCGACCGCTTGTGGGTCATTACCAATCGATGCGAAGTCATGTGCATCGACACCGAAGGTTTTTACGACGGTGAAAATGATGGGGAAGTCCAAGACGAAGTCGACAACGAAAAAGAAGACGCCGACATTGTGTGGAATTACGACATGATCAATGAACTGGGTGTGTTTCCACATAACCTGGCAACGAGTTCTCCGGTCGTTCATGGCGATCTGGTATTCCTGGTGACCAGCAACGGGGTGGACGAGGCTCATCTGGAACTGCCTTCACCGCAATCGCCGTCATTCATTGCGTTGAACAAGAATACTGGGAAACTGGTTTGGGAACGCAACGAGCCCGGTGACAAAGTTTTGCACGGACAATGGAGCAGTCCAACACTTGGTGAAGTAAACGGCGAGACGCTTGTCTTTTTCCCAGGCGGGAACGGCCGCTGCTACGCCTACAAAGTCGCTGATGGCGAGTTGGTTTGGGAGTTTGACCTCAACCCGAAAGAAACGAAATGGGAACTGGGCGGAGCGGGCACGCGAAACAATATTATCGCAACACCCGTTTTTCATAACGGTTCAATCTTCCTAGGCGTCGGTCAGGACCCGGAGCATGGGGAGGGCACCGGACACTTCTATCGCATTGACGCGACCAAGAAGGGTGACATCAGCTTGGAACTGGGTGAAATTAATCAGCCCGGAACGCCTAACCCAAACAAGGCCGCCTTTTGGCATTACGGGGGGACCGATGACGATAAAGGAACAATTACAGGGGAACCGGGCGAGTCTATTTTCCGCCGCTCACTTTCCACAGCCGCTGTGCATGGTGATCTGGTATTTATCGCTGACTTGAGCGGTTACGTTCATTGCCTGGATTACGAAACGGGCAAACGTCATTGGGTGCACGATACAAAATCGGCGATCTGGGGATCACCGCTTTATGCAGATGGCAAGGTCTTTATTGGCACCGAGGACGGTCGCTTGATCGTCTTCGAGGCCACCAAGGAAAAAGCGAACGTGATCAAGCAATTTGATACGGTCAATTATTCGTCGGTCTACACGACTCCAACCATTGCGAACGGCAAGATGTATTTGACCGACCGAACGCGGTTGTATTGCATCCCGATCCAGAAGAAGTAAGGCTCATCAATTCGGAAGCTTAGAATTCCGACGAGTTTGAGCACCATTTGCAAATGGAAATAGACTGAAAACGCTCTGGGCGAAAATCCAGAGCGTTTTTTTTGTTGTAGGAAACTCGATGCTTTTTCAACGGTCTCAAATTGCCTTTGCGGTTTTTGGGATACTTTTGAAGGAGCATTTTGAACGGGTTTTCGACAAAAGACGTCCACGCGGGCATCGTTTCGAATGCGATGAAGCGCCTGGGCCATTCATTCTTTGACTGATCTGGTTGGGATTTCAGCCCAAAGCAATTAAACTTGGGTGGCGATTCGAGTTCGATAATCCCGAGGTTAATGAATGGTCGAGGACGACAAGACATGTTGGACAC
>JBEBGH010000374.1:0-4881 GCA_040081565.1 Pirellulaceae bacterium | reverse complement strand
TGATTGGTTTGGTGTTGGAACCTCCAATTTCCCTGAGGGCCTTTTTTGTGGCAATATCAACCCACGATTTGTTTAATGCGATCGCCTAAAGTGCAGTTGCTAGATTGGAATTCGAAAATGGCATTCGTCTCAGTCCGGCAAGCAATTTACATAAGCAATCACCCCGCCGGGTTCAAACGAGATCTTTTTTCCAGCAAAAAACCTCCGGAAACGCTTTTCCTCTTCTTCATATGAGTCGGCCGCGCCCCACAACACAACCTCGATTTCAGCGTCGCAATGAATCATGCGCGAAAGCAGCTGTCTAAACTCGAAATCTGCATCAGGCAGTGAATAACCAATGAAAACGATCTTTCGGGCCTCCATCAGCTCTACGCTCGCATTTTGCCAAACGAGCTTGATTTGAAAGTTGGATAGGTCCTTCAAGAAAGTTGGCATTATCAATGCGCTTCGAACTGTTGCTTCAAAACCATGCTTTGCGCAATGACGGCAACGCGAGCCGATTTTATCCGAGGCAGCAAGTTTTTCGCCGAAGCCTGTGAACAGTCGCTGGCAGTTCATGCATTGAAGCCAGTTGAGCGAACCGTGTATCTTTAATAGTTTGACGTTGTACCCCTTGACGCTCAACATCCTGCTTTCGTTCGCACAGTTCGAACGAGAGATCATTGGCGAACGGATTCGAGACAAGAAACTGGCGACGGCCCGACAAGGGAAGTACATCGGTGGTCAGCCGAAGTTGGGTCTCGACATTGTTGATCGGCGATACGTGATCAACGAAAAAGAAGCCAAAATCGTGCGGCGAGTTTTCAAAATGTTGCTGGAAATGCAGTCGTGCCGGAAGATTACTGAGGCGCTCAATGCAGAAGGCATGTTGACGAAAACGTACCGGACGAACACAGGCAAAAACTTCGGTGGTCAAAGATTTACTGAAAAAGTTGTTTACAGCATTCTGACTGACCACAAATACGTTGGTCGCATTCAGCACAAGGGCGTTCTTTACCCGGCCGAACACAATGCGATCGTGAGCGATGAACTATTTGACAAGGTTCAGGCGGTTCTCAAGTCGAACCACCGCGTCGCCCACAAACATCAATCCAAACGATTCGCACTGTTGAGACGCATGCTACGGTGCGGCGAATGCGGGAGCCTGGTCATGCCGGCCTGGACGCGGAACCACGGGCGGGAGTATCGCTATTACACATGCTCCAGGAAAGTCAAAACGGGTTTCGAGAAATGCTCGCTTCCGTCCCTCCCCGCGGGGGAGATCGAGAAGATCGTGGTGGATCAGTTGCGGGGATTGCTCCGCCACCCCGACGTGATTGCCCGCACGTTTCGCGAGGTTTGCGCCAGTGGGGGCGACGGCCACGATCCGGGGGTGGTTTCCCGGCTGGCCGAACTACGCGGACGTCGCCACCAGGCGGAACAAGCCGCCAGATCGCTCTTGGGTTTGAAAGATCCCGAAAGTTCATTGGTTCAAACGGAACTCAAACGGATCAACGGCGAGATCAAATCGCTGGACGCCTCGATTCGCAGTCTGGAAATCGGCGGAACGGTGCAGACGACCGAGCTTTCAGAGGTCACCGACGCCCTGCAACGGCTCGATCCGGTCTGGGATGTGCTGTACCCGGAAGAGCAACACCGAATCTTGGAATTGCTGATCGAGAACGTGCAGGTCAACAAGAACCAGGTCGAGATTCGATTTCGGTCCAATGGGATCGAACGGATCGTCGACGAATTGAAACCATTGGTTGAGAACGGAAATGGCAAGCAAGCGAAACCGAAACGCAATCGGTAAACCAACACAGTCACCCGAAGTCGACGTCTGCCAAGAGAACGCTGCCGTCGTCGTCCGCATACCGGTCACGTTCTACCGGCGGAACGGTCGCCAGATGGTTCTCGCCCAGAACGGCGAGCCAAGCACAAGTCAGGTAGCGAATCCACCTGCAAACAACACCCTTATAGCCACGTTGGCCAAGGCGTACCTGTGGCAGGAACAACTGGAGTCGGGTGAATTCGCAACACTCGACGACCTTGGTCGCGCGAATGGGGTGGACCGAACCTACGTCGGCCGAGTTTTGCGATTGACGTCGCTCGCACCGGCCGTTGTCGAGTCGATTCTGTCAGGAAATGAGACAGGAGACCTGAGCGTCCGCAATCTCAATAAAGGAATTCCAGACCTTTGGCAGAACTATTAGCCAGAAATTGAATCTAGCCAGTTATTCATTAGGCTAACCTTTCCCGGTGCATTTTCGGGATGATATCTAGAACTAGAAAGAAACGTAGCGACAAGCGTCTCAGAAAAGTCCTCATATTCGTTTGTCATTGCATACCCGCTTACATAGCCGGATTGTGCGTAAAATGTGTTGAAGTTGAAGTTCGACCCGTTTTCACCGGGTTCGTCCCAACTATGTCCAAGTTCGTGGATGATAATCGCCCATGCAGGCGTATCTGCGAAAGGTGCAAACGAGAGGTTGGCCACGCGGATTTTGCGTCCATCGGTATCTGCGTAAGTACCGGGGGCAATAACGTTAACTCGTTCAATCGTGATTGAACCGTCATAAAAGATGCCCGGGTTGTTCCGGAGAAGACGAGTGTTGCCGGTTCTTTCATGAACTTTGGCAAACCCTATGTCCAATATCATGATCTCCGAATCGGTCCAACCGCGATCGCCATTTTTGAAATATAACCGAGCATCTGTATTATCTGACGTGCCAGAAACGCTGTCTCCATCTTGAAGAAGGAGACGATCCGAACCTCCTTGTCCCGCAAGCGAATCATTCCCGATACCACCAAACAATCCATCGTTTCCTACACCACCGTAAAGCTTGTCGGCACCGAGTCCGCCGTACAAGATATCGTTGCCATCACCTCCCACTAGATTATCATCACCCGCTTGACCGTTGAGCGTGTCATTGCCACCACCGCCAACAATTCTGTTTGCCGACGAATTTCCAGCAATTGTGTCATCCGCGTAACCGCCAAATGCGTCTTCGATAATTGTGGAACTGTCGAAGGCAAGAGTCAGATTTGCATTGACCTGTTGAGTTCCAAAGTACGCTAAATCGAGGGTTAGCCCCATACCTACGTTAGTTGTCGCTCGAAAATCTAACGTGTCGATGCCGGTCAGGTCCCTTAAATGATCAACACCGAGCGGAGAATCCACATCGAACCGGTAAATGTCGTCTCCAGTTCCGCCATACAAAAAATCAATTCCTTGACCACCTTCGAAAATGTCGCTAGCGATACGGAAACTGAAGCTCGAAAACCAACGATTCGATCCGGTTGTGACTGAATGAAACATCGTCGCGCAAATCCCATCTCCATCGAAATCCCCGGCCAATAGATTGCTGAACTCGTTGCTCACTTTCGAGGCAAGGATTCTGTCGTCAACATAATCGAGATTTCCATCAGCTCGACTAAGAAACCAACGGTTGGCACCCGAGGATGTCGCATGGAACATCAGGTCATCGCGACCATCGCCATTGAAGTCCCCGGACACGACATGGTCGTATCCGTTGGCAGAGCTCTCGCCGATCCGATTGTCGATGATGTCGAGATTTCCATCAGCTCGACTAAGAAACCAACGGTTGGCACCCGAAGATGTCGCATGGAACATCAGGTCGTCCAGTCCATCGCCATTGAAGTCTCCGGACACAACGTGGTCGTAACCGTTGGCAGAACCAGGTGCAATTCGATTGTCGACAAAGTCAAATCCTCCGTCAGCTCGGCTATAGAACCAGCGGTTCGATCCCGTCGACGTCGAACTGAACACCAAGTCGTCCCGATTGTCACCATTGAAATCACCGGTAACCAAATTGTTGAACACGGAATTGATAAGATTAGTTGCGATCGTGTTGCTAACAACGTCAAGATTTCCGTCAGCTCGACTGAAATACAAGCGGTTGTCGCCTGTTGTTGTCTTGCGGAACATTACGTCGGTGCGACCATCGCCATTGAAATCACCGGTTTTGACATTGTTGAAGGCGACTACGGCACCCGGAACGATCCGGTTTTCCATAAAGTCAAAAGTGCCGTCAGTTCGACTAAAGTACCAACGGTTGACACCTGTTGTCGCCTTATGAAACATCAAATCGTCACGACCATCTCCGTTGAAATCTCCAGTAGACACGCTTTCGAATCCAATAATGCTCCCAGTGTAAATGCTATCAAATTGTTCCAGCAATTTATCGTCACCAATCAGCTGATCGTCGCCATCGCCGCCGAGCAGCGTATCATTGCCCGTCCCGCCATAAAGGTTGTCTTTTCCCGCTCCACCATCCAATTGATCATTGTCGCCACCACCGAACAAAAAATCGTCTCCAGGACCGCCGCTTAGATAGTCGTTTGCTCCGATTCCCGCAAGCGTGTCATTGCCGGCACCGCCAATCAGTTTGTTCTCCAAAAGGTTGCCGTGAATGAAATTACCCGCATTTCCACCAATTACATTCTCAATTGCATTTCCGACGTTAGATGCCAAAGTGAGTTTTGAGTTGATTTGCCAAGATCCTATGATTGAAAGGTCAAGGCTAATGAACTGCACAGTTGTAAATGAGAAATCCAAGGTTTCAAATCCGCTTTCATCATTAATGTGGTCGGTTCCCAAAGGCACGTCAGCATCAAAACGATATGCATCGTCCCCAGCTCCGCCGACAAGGGCATCATTCCCTTCTCCGCCTTCGAAAACATCGTTGCCGAAACTGAATCTCGAAAACCAACGATTCGATCCGAATGCCGTCGAATGAAACAACGTCTCGCGGCTACCATTACCATCGAAATCCCCAGTCAATACGTTGTTGAATTGGTTGTTGACTTTTGACGGAAAAATTCCGTTTTCAATCCGATCGAGGCTTCCGCCTTCTCGACTAAAGTACCAGCGATTAGTTC
>JBEBGH010000373.1:0-4897 GCA_040081565.1 Pirellulaceae bacterium | reverse complement strand
TCAAGTGAATATCTCCCCGGAAGAAATCTGAATCGCCATTTTCTATGCGAAATTGTCGGGCGATTGAATAGACCCGTAACCAAAATTGTGAAGATTTCGCCGGAATTTATTCAATCAGTTGCGAAAACGCCAACGCCAGGAACCGAAATCACATTCGCGGGCATGATGGCAAAAAAAAAGGCGACCGCAATGGTCGCCTGGCAAATCTTAAATTTTGGTCGCTACAGCCTATTCGCGAGGTCGCACGGCACCGGTCAATCCCGAATAGTCGGCGCGGTCAGACATGTGCCACAGTGGTTGGCCCAATTCAATGCGACGTCGCAGAATCTCAATCTTGGCTTCCGAACCGGCAGGAGCGTCGGTTGGTTCGAAATCAGGCGATGGCTCTGGATAGAAATCTTCGTCGTGGCCAAACTTCAGAATGGCCTCAAATACGTTGGAAACTTTTTTCTTGTTACTCATTTGCATTTTAACCCCAAACAAAAAGTTGATCTCGGTTGGATTTGCAACGAATCAAATCCAAGTTGTATTGATTTGAGCCAGGAAGAAATATTACTGACTCACTTAGAACGCGGCACTGATAGTTTCAATCCGATCCGTCGATTTGCCCTCGGAAAACACTAGCTGAGATTTCCGCGTCCATGAAGAAGATCTCGTTCGACTGCTTGAGTGAAGGCTCCACTATTATTCAAGTGAAACCATGAAAGTCAACGTTTTTGCAATTTATTTCCATTGTTCTTCTGGTTCTATTTCGCGCGAGATCGTTAGTAACGAATCGGTAAGATTGAGAAACTATGCCGATGTTAAAAAGACCAACCAAAAACCGCGGGCGAAGGGTTGCCTTTTTCCCAATACCGCACCGCTAACGAACTACTGACCAATTACGTCATAAAACTGCGGCGAGTTGTCACAGCTTTAAATGTCCAGTAACTTGGGAAGAATCGTCGGGCGATTGACCATTCGGTCTACGAAATCGTGTCGGCGAAACTCTTTAGATCATTGCCAAAACCACTCAATCGTTGATTCATTGCCGTTCGGGCGCGTTCCAAATCGTTAGCCGTTTCGGCAGGTTGCACAAAAGTGAACATATAGAACTTCACCTTGGGTTCGGTTCCCGATGGTCGCGCTGCCACATAATTTCCAGGCTCAGCAGTCTCCAAGAAGATCAGGTTATCGACCGGACCAGGCATGGCAGCTTTGACGCCGCCTTCGGTTTTCGTCGAATGCAGATAATCGCGGATGCCAACAATGGGTAATCGGCCTATCGAAGCTGGGGGCCGAGTACGGAACGCCTCCATCAACGCCTGCATACGCCGCATCCCGTCGGAGCCTTCCATTTGAATGGTGATCAACCGCTCACCGTGAAATCCGTACTTTCGATAAAGTCCATTGAGGTGGTCAATCATCGAGATGCCACGCGACTTGACCTCCGCTGCCAGCTCACTCATCAACATGCAGGCCACCGCGCCGTCCTTGTCGCGGCAATATTGCCCAACGAGAAAGCCATGTGATTCCTCGGTGCCGTAAACGAAATTTTCCGGGCCAATCTGATCCATCACGCTGCAGATCCATTTAAAACCAACCAGATTTTGCCCCAGGCAGTGCACGCCGAACGACCGGCAAATTCGTTCCAGCATCAAAGTGGTCACCAAGGTCGTCACCACATAGTGCTCGGGATTCAGTTGTCCTGCCTTTTGCCGCTGGCTCAAAATGAACTCGCACAACAGGGCTGACAACTGGTTTCCGTTGAGCACTTGCCAAGGTCCTTTCGGATCGGTCGTTACGGGAACCGCTGCACCCATTCGATCGCAGTCCGGATCCGATGCCAAAATCAACTCTGAGCCGTTCGATTGGGCATGGCGAATGATCTCATCGAAGACTGCTGCATTTTCTGGATTGGAGACGTTTCCCGGGACGTTCGGAAAATCGCCGCTCGGTTGGCGGTGTGGTCCATAAATCTCGAGGTTCTGAAATCCCACCGCGTTCAAGAGACTCTTGACGTTAAACTCACCGACGCCGTGCAATGGCGAAAAGATAACTCGCAAGTCGCGCGGCCCAGGAAAACTCTGTCGCAAATGTTCCGACAATAAGGCCGCGTCGGCTTCTTCCTTACAAAGAACAATCTTCCCTGCAGCGACGCTCGGGCCAAACGGTGCCACTGCGATCTCTTCGACCTTTTCAACTTTGGCTATCACCGCTTTATCGTGGGGAGGAATCAACTGCGCGCCGTTCGACCAGTAGATTTTCACTGCGTTATCGCTGGGTGGATTATGGCTGGCGGTGACCATGATCCCGCAATCACACTTTTTTAGTCGGATCAAGAACGACAATTCCGGAGTGCTTCGATAATCATCAAGAAAGTAGACCGTAAAACCGTTTTGTACCAGAATTCCCGCACACAACTCGGAAAACTCGCGCGAACGATGCCGCGTGTCGTAGGCGATGGCGGCACTCCACGGTCCATTCGGTTTGGTGGCTTTCACGTAGTCCGCCAATCCTTGAGCGCTTTCGCCAATGGTGCGGTCGTTGATGGCATTGGAACCGATCGGATACATTCGTCCGCGTCTGCCACCGGTACCGAACGGGATCACCGTCCAAAACGCATCATCCAATTGTTTCCATTTTGCGGAGTTCAAATGCTCGATGACCTGCGGGGCGTAAGAGGAATAGCGCCGGTCAGTGAGCCAGATCTTCACGTTGGCGGCAGCTGAGGCCGAGAGTTTTTTCGCTGCGACCGCCTCGTCCACTTGTTGTTTTGCGGCAGAAATCTGATCGGCGGATGGAAGTAAAGTGCTTGTCATTGTGCTGGATTATTAGAAAAAAGAGTTTCAACTTGTCGATCGGCAAAATTCTAGTGCCAACTGGCTTATGGCGACAACCCCGACCAATCGACCTTTATCATTCCATGAGGGCGATGGAAAAATTCTCGAAACGCATCCCGCGCTAGATTTCCGTGCGATCGGTACCCTATACTAATCACAGTTTCAACCAGATTGTCTTTGGAGTTTTTTCCGTGAACCTGACGCGCCACCTGCGATTAACAATTGTTACGCTATTACTGATCAATTGCTCCTGGATACTCACAAGTCAGGCCCAAGATCAAACATCTCCCGTGAGAGGATCTCAGGATAATGAAGATCTATCGCTTATCGGACCAAATCCAAAAATGAAAAACAAATTGAAAGTCGTTTTCTTGGGCGACTCCATCACGGAAGCCGGTGTTGCGCCGAAAGGCTACGTTACCTTGATCAAGGAAGCCCTCAAGTCGAGACACGCTGACAAAGAAATCGAAATTGTCGGCGCAGGAATTTCCGGCCACAAAGTTCCTGATCTGCAAAAGCGATTAGAACGAGATGTGCTGGCTCACAAACCAAATTTGGTCGTCATCTATATCGGCATCAATGATGTTTGGCATTCCCAAAGCGGGAAGGGCACCGCTCCCGATGCCTTCGAGGCTGGACTTAAAGAAATCATCGATCGCATTCACAAAACTGGTTCTCGCGTGATTCTATGTACACCCAGCATGATTGGCGAAAAGACTGACGGCTCGAATCCACTCGACAAGATGCTGGAAGAATATTCCGAGATCAGCCGCCGGGTCGCAAGCGAAACCGCAGTGACACCGCTCGACCTGCGTAAACGATTCGTGAATGAGCTTAAAACGCTTAACGGCGAAAATAAGGCTTCAGGAATCTTGACTTCCGACGGCGTTCATCTCAACGATGCAGGAAACGCGTTTGTGAAAGAATGCCTGTTGCCGATGGTTGAAAGCGTGCTATTGGGTCGCGAGGTGACTCATGTGGTCATGTTCAAATTCAAAGCTGAGGTGTCGGCGGCGGAAATCAATCGAGCATGTGATGCGTTTGCAGAATTGCCCAAGAAGATTCCTGGGATCTCAGAATTCAAGGCGGGTACTGACATCAGCCCGGAAAATCTCGCGCAGGGATTTACGCATTGTTTCGTCCTGAAATTTCCAGACTTGTCTGCCCGCGACGCATATTTGGTTCACCCGGCACACCAAGAGTTCGTGCAACTCGTTGTGCCCCTCGTCGAAACGCCTTTGGTCGTCGATTTTTGGGAACGATAAAAAAGCCGCACCGTGGCTTAAGCAACCAAACTCTACTTTTTGCGAACGGTGCCTGAACCAAGGATTTGCTTCGTAACGGTAGCGTCGCCCGTGTAGTCCACAGATCCGCTTCCTGCGATTTCAACGTTCAACGTTTTGTTCGCCTGCCCAACGAATGAGCCGGATCCTTGGATATTGACCGAAACGTCATCAACCGCAAACTCCTCGGAGCGGATGTCTCCCGAACCAGAAATGTTGATCGACAGTTTTTTCGCTTGGCCTTTTAATTTCAAATCACCTGAACCAGTCACGTTGATTTTGAATTGATCCGCGTCCAAACCAGTGCCAATGAAATCGCACCCACCCGAAATGCTAACACCCGTTAGCGATTTGGTTGCCAAACGAACTGTCAGGCCCTTACTGGTTTGATAGCTTTCAGTATTGGAGATCACCAAAGTTCCATCGACGACTTCGGTAGTGATCAATCCCAATATGTTGTCGTCGATTTCGACCTCGCACTTGGTCGCATCGCCAGCGGCAAACTCTATTTTCCCGCCGCCTTTGAATTCTATTCGCTCAAAATCGCTAATCGTTCGCGTCTCAGTCTTAATGACGCCGGAACCAACCACCTTAGGTCCTCCCATGAAACGGAGGTCGCAACCGGCACAGGCAATCATGAGGGCACAAACAAATCCTGCGATTCTGAACATAAATTCAATTCCCTAAATAATGCGATTTAGAACAATCTTCGGTCGGCTTGAGGCCAATTGATCAGCAATTGGTACGGTTCGCTCGTGGTTCAACTTTATTGGCACCAAAAAATGATGATTC
>JBEBGH010000086.1:0-17641 GCA_040081565.1 Pirellulaceae bacterium | reverse complement strand
TGGAGGCATAGGGGCGCCATGGCTCCGAAATCTTGATGATCTCTTTTTCGACCGGCAATTCTTCCAGCGAGTAAGCCTTCAAGATCGCGTTCCGAATCCCGAGATCATTGGCGGGCATGACATCCAGACGTCCCAAGCCAAAAATCAAAAACATCTGCGCAGTCCAAACGCCAATCCCTTTTACCTGCGTCAATTCCGCAATGATTTCTTCGTCGGAGCGACGGCCGAACGATGACAATTGAACCTGTCCGCCGTTGACTTTGGTGGTCAGGTCGATGCAATATTGGGCCTTCTGCTGAGAGACGCCCAGACTCCGAAGTTCATCAACATCCAGTACGAGCATTCCTTGTGGCAATATCGGATTGCCCACTCGTTCGGTCAAACGTCCGATGATCGTCGCGGCTGCCGCGGTGGAAATTTGTTGGGAGATGATGGAGCGAATCAACAACTGAAAGTAATTTTTTTGAGTCTTCAGAGTAAATGGGCCGATGTCCCGAATCAGACTACGCATCACAGGATCCTTCCGCTTCAGATGCGTTTGCGCGTCACGAATATGTTGGGCAAAGAAGGGCATGATGATTGATTTGATCGAAATGGAAAAAGATTCGGAAGGGTCCGTCACCAAAGCGTTTCATTTTCGTGCTTCTTTTCTATTCTGCCAGTGGGAGGAACTGGTTGCCGCCGCTACGATTTGGCCGATTTACGGAAGTTGTCGCGGGGCCTAAGATCTATGGCATGAATGACCAACAATTTTTTCGAGATGATAATTCCTTTCGGGACGAACGTCGTCGCTTGACCCAAGCAGATCATGCGAACCTGGTTCAAGGGCAACTCGATTCACTCAACCGAATGCTGTCGTTTGTTCTTCCGCGAAATCAGTTCTACCGCGAGAAGCTAGGCAGTAACGATTTGCAGATCAAGAACCTCGAGCAATTGCGAGAGTTGCCGTTCACTTACAAAGATGAGTTGATTGAAAATGAACGCCAACGTGGCTTCCCGGCGAATCTGACGTTTCCGCTCGATCATTATGTTCGTTTGCATCGCACGAGCGGGATGCGTGCGCGACCTTTGGTGGTTCTCGATACTCCCGAAGATTGGGTGTGGTGGATCAAGACCTGGCAGTTCGTTTTAGACGCCGCAGAAATTGACAGTTCGGATCGATGCCTTCTCGCCTTCAGTTTCGGTCCGTTCATCGGATTCTGGAGTGCCTTCGATGCAATCGTTGCCCGCAATGCAATGGCCATTCCGTCAGGAGGAATGAACACCCTTGCGCGGCTAGAGTTGTTGCGCTCGACGCGCGCGACTGCGATGTTCTGCACGCCCAGCTATGCGCTGCACTTGGCCGAAGTGGCAACGGCCAACCAGATTGACGTTTCTGACCTTGCGGTGCGCCGTATTGTCGTGGCCGGTGAACCGGGCGGATCAATTCCAGCAATTCGCAGTCAAATCGAGTCGTTTTGGAACGCCAAAGTGATCGACCACGGCGGAGCCAGTGAAATTGGTCCTTGGGGTTTTGCTGATCCTGCACAACGAGGCCTCTATATAAACGAAAGCGAATTCATTGCCGAGTTTCTATCGGCCGAGACTGGACAACCGGCGGATGAAGGCGAGCTGTCGGAACTCGTGCTGACGAGCCTTGGTCGCTGGGGCAGTCCGGTGATTCGATACCGCACGGGCGACCTGGTTCGGCCAACTTGGAATGACGACCAAGCCTGTCGATTCGTTTTGTTACAAGGCGGAGTCTTGGGTCGGACGGACGACATGATGGTCATTCGCGGCGTCAATGTCTTCCCCAGTTCGATCGAGCAGATTTTGCGCAGCTTCCCCGAGGTCATCGAATATCGGATGACCGTGCTCAAGCAGGGCGCGATGGATCACCTGCTGATCGAGGTCGAGGATCGTCTAGATCAACCCGATCGAATTCAAACGGAATTGCGATTGCGACTCGGTTTGCGAGTGGAAGTGGCCTGCGTTCCCATGGGGTCATTGCCGCGATTTGAAGGCAAAGGGCGACGATTCGTCGACAAAAGATGAAAAAGTTTACGCAACAAACTGCACTTGTCTGCCGTCAACAATTTCCGGGTTTGGCGCGGCTGCAAAACGGAAAGCCAACGATCTTCTTTGATGGGCCTGCAGGCACCCAGGTGCCGCAACGAGTTGCAGATGCTGTGTCCCGATATTTGCTGCATCAAAACGCAAATCGAGGCGGAGGCTTTGTCACCAGTCGCGAAACCGACGCCGAGATGCAAGCAGCTCTCAAGGCGTTTGCGGCATTTGTGGGCGCGGAGGATCAGCAGGAAATCATCTTTGGTCAAAACATGACGACCTTGACCTTTGCATTCGCACGCTCACTCGCGGAAACGTGGCAGGCCGGGGATGAGATCATCGTGAGTGCAATCGATCACGACGCCAATATCACACCTTGGGTTAAAGTTGCCAAGGAACGCGGCGTAACGGTTCACCTTGTTCCTCTCTTGACCGATGATTGCCTGCTAGATTTAGAGTTCTTGCAAAGTAAGTTGAATCATCACACGCGCTTGGTCGCGGTTGGCTGCGCCTGTAATGCCTCGGGCGGAGTCAATCCCGTTCGCGAGATCACCGCTTGGGCGAAAGCCGTCGGTGCGGAGGTCTTTCTGGACGCGGTTCATTACGGACCACACGGGCTCATTGATGTGAAAGATTGGGGATGTGACTTCGTTGGCTTTTCCGCATACAAATTTTTCGGTCCACATTTGGGAGCGATCTGGGCTCGGCGTTCGCGATTAGAGTCGCTTACTCCGACGAAATTGCGTCCTTCAAAAAATGAACTGCCTTGGAGCTGGATGCCAGGGACGCAAAGCCATGAGGCGATTTGCGGAGGACGGGCCGCCATTGAATACTTGGCGGACATTGGCAGGGAGTTGGCCGGGAATTCCGCATTGCCA
This sequence comes from Pirellulaceae bacterium, assembly GCA_040081565.1. GTDB lineage: Bacteria > Planctomycetota > Planctomycetia > Pirellulales > Pirellulaceae > BJ22. The sequence continues at coordinate 14,717 of JBEBGH010000086.1, read as the reverse complement.
CTGCGCGACAGTCTAATCGCGGCGTTCGCTGCGATCCGCGAGTACGAAACCGATTTGGCTTGGCGTTTGGTCGACGGACTATTGTCGATTCCAGGCGTCAAGATTCTCGGCGTGACTGATCGAGAACGGCGATATGAACGCTTTTCAACCATTAGCTTTGTTCATGCTGACATTGGAACCAAACGGCTGGCGAATGAATTGATTGAGCGAGGCATTTGCCTTTGGAGTGGAAACTTCTACGCGCTCGAATTCGCCAAACAACTTGGTCTGGAGGCGGAAGGCATGATTCGGATCGGATTGGTCCACTACAATACGCCGGGGGAAGTCGATCTTTTTCTCCACGAACTTCGGGCGGTCACAGCCTCGACCCTTGCTGTGAAAGCCTGAGCCAATGACGGTGCCGATTTCACTTCGAAAGACTTCTGATCGCCAACTGGAAATTGTCTGGGATGATAATGTTCGTCAACTGGTCACATTCCGATTGCTGCGTTCCGAATGTCCTTGTGCGACATGCCGGGAGAAGGCTGAGGGTAAGGCCGAAGAAGCCAAAACTCAGCTAGGAATGTTGCCAGTTCTGTCTCCAGCTGAAGCCAGACCGCTCGACATCATTTCGATGCGACCCGTCGGTAATTACGCATACAGCATCGAATTTTCTGACGGTCATAATTCGGGGATCTTTACATTCGAGTATCTCCGCGAATTAGCAGCTGCGGCTGACTGATTTCTTCTTTTATTGCCTTCGTACTTCAACGATACCTGGTTGCTAGCATTACAACCGCTACAGGCATCTGCACGGTCAACCGCCGCACAATTGGACGTCGATGGGAATGAGGCGGGTCCGCAATTGTCGGCATGAAAATCGAATGGAATCGATGGACTAGATGGAAGCACTCTTTCCAATCTTGGGGTTTGCGCTATGCGCCATGGTCGGCGTTTATTTGACGTATTTTGTCGTTCAGGGAATCGGACTTCGCCGGGCAAACTTCGAACGATTTCGGACCTGGCAACAGCAGCAGCGCCGCCTGTTGGATCAACAATTGACCGCAACGCAGGGACAGGCGACCGAATCAAACGCCGCGAAATGGGCAGGGTGGCGGCGTTTTAAAGTCGCACGAATCGATAAGGAAACCGCCGACGCTGCATCAATCTATTTGAAACCGCTCGATGGTCGACCGCTCCCATCCTTTTACGCAGGGCAATTCATCACCCTCAGCCTCCAGTTGCCCAAAACCGAAAAGCCAACGGCTCGTTGCTACAGTCTCTCGGATGTCAGTTCACCGAACCACTATCGAATTACGGTAAAAAGAAAACCCGTGCCTGCCGAGGCCCAATCACATTCGCTGTCCCGTTTTCTCGTGACCGGTTTGATGGTCGGTGATGTCGTGGACGTTCGCCACCCCGCCGGTGATTTTACGATTGATCCCAGCGAAAAGAGTCCGTTGGTGTTTTTGGCGGCAGGAGTTGGCGTTACTCCACTCTTCTGCATGGCCAAGTCGCTGCTGCAAGAAAACCCAGAACGAGAAATCCTGTTTGTTTACGGCAATAAGAACTCTGCAACCACAATCCTTGCAGATGAGTTATCCGCGCTCCAGTCCTACCAAGGGTTTCATTTGGTGAACTGTTTCACGGAACCACTGGAATCAGACGTGTTAGGGCGCGACTTCCAGGTTCAGGACCGCGTCTCGATCAAATTCTTGAAAAAAGTTCTAAAGAACCATCAATTCAAGTTTTATCTCTGCGGTCCTGTGACTTTCATTCAGGATTTGCATCAAGACTTGCTTGAGTGGGGTGTGCCGCAGTCGCGAATTCACTTTGAGGCTTTCGGTCGAAATCCAATTGCGGCCGAAGATGCGCCCACCAAACGAAACGTTAATGAGTCCCAGCCCAACTCACCGGCCACGGTCGTCTTTCGTACAAGCGAAGGCGAAATCGAGGGCGAATCGGTATTGGACACCATTCTGGAAATTGCCGAGGAACTGAAAGTTGATTTGAACTCCGGTTGCCGCTCGGGCAATTGTGGAACTTGTGCGATTCGGCTGTTGCAAGGTCGTGTCGTGTACCCGCCGGGAGAAACCCCGCAAGTTGACCCCGGCTACTGCCTGGCTTGCATCGCAAAACCAGTGGGGAAGGTTGAGGTTGAGACTTGACGATGCCCACACTTCCTACAATCTTCCGGGCAATAGCATTCCTTTGCGGTTGTTTGCCCCAATTACTGATCGCGCAGAATTTGCGGTGTGATCCAACCAAAGTGCTGACGACCGAAACGTGTGTTCGTTGCCACACCAACGAAGTCGCGCAATGGAAAAAGACACCACACTTCAGCACGTTCGAAACGTTGGCCCGCAATCCTCGCGCAAACGAGATTACGTCCAAGCTTGGCCTGACCTCCGTCAAACGAAACGATCTCTGCATCGCCTGTCACTTCACGGTGCAAAATGTTGACGGGAATACAAAACCAATTGCTGGCGTCTCATGCGAGTCATGTCATGGTGCCTCGCGCGATTGGTTGAATGTGCATAACGATTTTGGAGGCCCATTAGCAACCCGGGATTCGGAAACACCCCAGCATCGACAGCAACGGCTGACAAGTAGTATCGAATTAGGGATGCGAAACACATCCAACGTCTATCGCCTCGCCCAAAGTTGCTATGGTTGCCACACGGTGCCGAATGAACAACTCGTCAATGTGGGCGGTCATCACGTGGCGAGTGCCGAATTTGAATTGGTTGCCTGGTCGCAAGGCGTCGTGCGGCATAATTTTTTGCGTGGTTCTAATAACAATCCGCTGGCTACAAAAGAAAAATTAAGAGTCCTGTTCGTTGCCGGATTGATAGCCGACCTCGAATTCAGCACACGGGCAACTGCGGCAGCAACCACAAGGGGCACCTACGGAATTGCGGTTGCTGAACGCGCCGCACAAGTCTCGCTCCGGCTTTTTGAATTGCAAAAACAATTGAACGACCCCAACCTGCAATTAGCGTTGGCAGCCTTTGCCCGTGCCGAGCTGAAAACCAACAATGCTCCCCAATTGAATCAAATTGCTGACGAAATTGCACGGGCTGGATTGGCGTTCGTGGCCGAACATGACGGGTCGGAATTGTCAGCTGTTGATCGTTTGTTACCGGATCCATCTCAATACCGAAACTAATTGTTTTTGATCGTCTAGATTCAGCCCGCAAATGGAGTGGCCGAAGTGAACAGGATTTCCCGAAGTGTGACGCGGATAGAACGGTGGAACCAGCCGTTGGACCCGGGGATGTCCGCGGCCATCGTTGAAGAAATATTGGGGATGGATCCATTTGCGGCGATGGATGAGAGCCGATTTTCTTCGCAGATTCCCTTACTTGGAATTCTGGCCAATGACTGTCGGATTGTCGAATTCGAGCCAGGCGATCTACTGATGCGGCAGGGAGACTATGGCGGCAGTGTGTTTCTGGTTTTGGAAGGGCAGGTAAATGCGACGCTTCAAAAATTACCGGCTGAGTTGCTGGGGCGCCAGATCCCACGAAAAAAGAAATGGCTTGAAGTCCTGAAGCAGGCGTGGAACGGTTCAGCGCCGCCCGAACGGCGAGAATTGCACGGACCCGTGACGACGCAAGCAAATGGCCGTCAGGTTGGTCATGAAGGCCAGACTTTTGTTCAAGACATTCCCCAAGTCTTTGAAGGACTGACGAGTAGGGCCATTCACCCTGGGCAATTGTTCGGCGAGGTCTCCGCGCTTACTCGTTCACCGCGTACGGCTACAGTGTTGGCCCGAACTTCCGGTCGATTGTTGGAGATGCGGTGGCAGGGCTTTCGAGATTTGATGGATCGTGCTCCTGAACTGCGGGAATCCATCAATCGTGCGTACCGCGAACACAGTCTGTTTTCGCATCTGGCCGAGACGACGATATTGCAACATTTGACCCCTAGTGAGTTACAAGCAGTTGCCGCGGCAACCGAGTTTCATTCATTTGGAAAATTGCAATGGACCGGAGAATTTCGATCGATGATCCAGGCGGATGTTGCCGAGCGAATCCTCCGCGAGCCGGTGATCGTGCAACAAGGCGACTACGTCAATGGACTAATCTTGATTCAATCTGGATTCGCGCGAGTCACACGGCGGGAAGGGGTTGGTGAACAAACGATTGAATACATTGGCAAGGGCCGGCATTTTGGCCTACGCGAAATCGCACACAACTTTCGGACGAAAGAAAGTCGCCCTTGGAATTTGACGTTGCGAGCGACCGGTTACACCGACACGCTGATGATTCCAACTCCGATCGTCGAGCAGTTCGTGCTTCCTCGTTTGCCCCCTGAGTTGGCACCAGCACTTTTTCAAACCAAAGAGCGGACTCCAATAGGCTCCGCGTCAAGTCGCCGCGCTGAGCAAAGATCGAACGGCCTGAGTACCAAGTTGCTGGAAAATCTTGTCGAACATCGGTTGGTCAACGGGACTCAAGCGATGGTCATCGACTTGAATCGGTGCACCCGCTGCGACGATTGTGTGAGAGCCTGCGCGACAGCCCATGACAACAATCCTCGCTTTGTTCGCCAGGGAATTGTGTTCGATAACCTGATGTTCGCCAGCGCCTGCATGCAGTGTGTCGATCCCGTATGCATGATCGGTTGCCCCACCGGAGCCATTGCTCGCGACGAAGCAACAGGGGTGATTACGATCAACGAACAGACCTGCATCGGTTGCAAAACATGCGCGAACAGTTGTCCCTATAACAACATTCAGATGGTAGCGGTTAGTGATCAACGGGGAGTTGCGCTCATTGACCAAACGACCCAGTTGCCGATTTTGCAGGCCACCAAGTGCGATTTGTGCATTGACCAAAGGAGCGGACCCGCATGTCAGAAGGCCTGCCCGCACGACGCGCTGATCCGCATTGATTTGTCCACGCCTGTCGAACTCAACGAATGGATGAATGGATAGTCGAATGTTACGTACAGCAACCATTCCGAGAACTCAAATTCGTGACCGCCGCTGGCGGTTGTTGTTAGTCGCTGCGTCGTCGGCCCTCTTTATCGCAATTGCTATGCGAATTCTGGACGACAATCTTTACCGTTCGACTTTTGTTTCCGGTTACGTTTTAGCGACGGCAGTATTTTTTTTGGCGAGTTTCAATATCGTCAAACGACTCAATTTTCTGTCGTTCTTGGGAACCGCTTCAATCTGGATGCAGTTGCATATCTATGTCGGCCTATTGTCGGGTGCGATTTTTGGAGTTCATGTAGGTTGGAAATTCCCCAACGGCCAGTTTGAAGGTCTTTTGGCGTTCTTGTTTGTCTCGACGTTTGCAAGTGGTGTTTACGGTTTGATCATCTCCCGGTTGCTGCCGCGCAAATTGGCGGCCCTGCGGACGCAAATTATCTTTGAACAGATTCCCGTTCGTCGCGGAAGTCTGGTGGCTAAGGCTGAAGCAGTTATCGATCAAATTCCAAATCGCAATGACACGTTAAAGCGTTTCTACATCAATCGAGTCGCTGCGTTCTTGATGCTCCCGCGGTCACTGCGTTTTTTCGTTGCGCCCTCGGCGCGTGAGAGTCGGCAGTTAATCGACGACCTGATTTCGATGGACCGTTACCTGTCAACCGGCGATCGCGAATCGGCTCGTCAATTGATGCAGATCATTCGCGAGAAAGACGATCTCGATTACCATTGGGCAATTCAATCTCGACTCAAATATTGGTTGTTCGTCCATCTTGCGCTCACCTATAGTTTGTTGATTTGCGGTGCGCTGCATGGTGTCTTGGTTCACGCATTCGGCGGGGGCCTGAGATGATCGAAAAAACCAATACGGTTGGGAGAGTAGATGCCTATCAACGACTTGGCGACCCGATTCCCGTTCCGCTTTTGCCCAACGGGTCGGACGGCGGATCAAATCCCATTTTGTTCCGGCCCGCCGTTCGAACACAAAGGAGTTTGGTGGTAGTCGCCACAATTGCCGTGACCTTGGGTGTGTTGGCGATAGCGTTTTCAAGTCCGCGACGCAACGAATTCCTGTCGCCAGGGCCACTCGCCAAGGCACACGCCCATTTGATGAAAGAGCAAGGCACCGAACGTTGTGCAGCCTGTCATGGAGCCGGTTCGGCAAATTTAGGGCAGATGATTCAGGATGCATTCACCGGAGGTCAAGTCTTCGACGTGAGTCAGTCTCATTTGTGTCTGGCTTGTCACTCCAATTCGCTCAACGTCGATCATGCGATCAGTCCTCACGGAGCAAATCCAAAGGACTTGAACGAAATGACGAACGCGAAGCGAATGGCGCTGGCCCATGCGAATCAAGTGATGCCGACGAGTGCCGACAATGAGATCGCATGTGCCGTTTGTCATCGGGAGCACCAGGTAAAATTCGTTAACCTGACGGCAATCAACGACGCCAAATGCCAGACCTGTCATGCACAGGCCTATGATCGATTCGAGGGAAGTCATCCCGATTTTCAACTCGCAAACCATCCCGTAGTTGATCGCAACATTGCCTTCGACCACCGATCGCATTCGGCCAAGCATTTTACGGAAAAGGGTAAAGCATTTGAGTGTGGTTCGTGTCACGTGATAAACGACTCGCGCGGTGAAATCGAAGTCGCGAGTTTTTCGACGATGTGCGCCGAATGTCATCAAACGAGCTTACAAGAGTCTTTGGCGAGCGGAATGTCGCTGATTGAAATGCCGACGATCAACGTTCAGGCATTGAAGGAAGCCGGGCGTTTGGTGCCTGACTGGCCGAAAGATTTGCAAGGCGATTTTGACGGTGCCTTGTCGCCTTTGATGACGCTGTTGTTGATGGGAGACCCTGCGGTTCGATCCACGCTTGCCGAGCCAACAGGCTTGTTCGACTTTTTCGAAATTGATCTAAACGACGAGGATAGCCTTCGCCGGTCCGTCGAGTTGACTGGGGCGATCACTCGTTTGCGGGACGAGATCACCCGAAACGGGCGCATTGCATTGAAAAAACGTATCATTTCAGCGACAGCCATTGAGATTTCGGAAGTCGAACTAGATCGACTCTTTTGGGGTTTAAGCGACCAGCAACTCCAGCTCATTGCCAATCAGCCGAAGGCCCCCTCAAATTCCATGGCAAGATTTTCAGGTGAGAAAGATTTTTTGGTGGTGCCCGAAAACTTGGCGCTCTCGATACAACCCGACGAATTGCTTGCTGTTAACCCATTAAATGGAAAAGTTGGCGTGCAACCACCGACGACAAATCAGCCAAACAAAGAACAACACGAACTTCTCCGTTCGAATTCGCCACGTTCAGCCTGGTCTGCCGATAAAAAACAGCAGGGAAGCGAAGTCAAACAAGCTCCGCCCAATCCGCATGGCGAACTGCTAACTCCCAATCCACTGAGTTCGGCAGGCAGAAATCTTGATCAACAGTCTACTGCAAGCGGCTTGACCGATAACCTGGACGGGACGCACGTTCATAACGTGCCACCAAAACGACGGAGGGTTTCCGAACCCAAGTACCCACCAGTGGTCAAGCCTTTTGCAGTTGACCGTTTTCAGCTCCCAAGTCGACGCGATGGTGATTCCGCATCGGTTGGACAATGGTCGGTGAATGCCTCGCCTTCCGAATTTCTCAAGTACATTCCCCAAGGACATGCTGACGTTGTAGCTCAAGCCTGGTACGAGCTGGCGCACCGCTCTAGAACGAATACGCCTCAAACCGTCGCGAATCACTTGCTGCAGAAGGTCGTGTCGGCAGAGGGGATTGGTAGTTGTAGTCGTTGTCACCAAGCTCAGCGCCAGGATACGGCTGGCGATTTGCATTCCGAACCGACTCTTTCAACATTCCGATGGACCTACAAACCTGCGGTCACTTTCAAAAGTTCATTCGCTCGCTTCGCTCACGGACCGCATCTGCTGCTGAAGGATTGCACAGATTGCCATCAACTTAACGAATCCTCTCCAAACTCGCACGAACCTGAGTCGGTGTTTGAATCACAAGTCGCGATGGCAAATCGAGACTTTCGCCCGCAAACCAAGCTGGATTGTGCAGCCTGTCACAAGCAAGGGCAGGCTCCTAATGAGTGCTCGCATTGTCATCGTTACCACGTTGGCGTTCCGAAAAATCCTTTGTCTTCGGAAACGCCTAACCCTCTTGGGTCCAAAAATTAATCGCGACACAGTCCATCCGGTTTATTGCGGGGACTGCTTTTCTTGAGCCCGCACAATTGCGGCCAGATCACTGCTTGAACGAATTTTTGATGGGTTGGCGTGGTAGGCTCGTTCGATATCGGCAATCGTTGCTCGAGAGCCAGAATGCGCCAACTCAACATAAGCGTCCGTAATCAGGCCCATCGGTGCTCCGCGCAGCCGCATTCCAATCAGGGTAATCAGCGTGACTGGTCGACCGTGCAGAAACGTTTTGAGCCAAGGCCGAAAGAAAATGACGAAAACGGTCAGCAATGCGACAAATATCAGACCGGCAACCGAGACTGCGAGCCAGAGAATTACATTGGGGCCGTTCATTGATCTTTCCTATTTGTCGACTTATTGGAATATCCTCAATTCTGTTGTATTCTAACGCCACGCCGAGTTAATTGGACTGCTTGTCACGGGACGTTCAACGTTTTGCTCCAGGCAGTGTTGAGACTGACATGGTGGCGTGCTACAGTAAAATCGAGTGGTTGGCCTTATCTAACACCAAAGTGGAACTGAACTGAAATGAATCGACCGATCCTTGGCCGTTGTCTCCTATTTGGCACTGCATGTTTATTGCTGTTTAGTTCTTTCGCCAGCGCCCAACAACCGGGCCAAGCTGAGAAAGCGCAACCAGTCTTCAAGGATGGAATGGCTCAAAAGGTACCGGCTTTCAGCAATTCCGCGGATTGGATTCAATACGACCTCTGGGTTGAAACCGAATTCGATACCGACGGCGACGGTAAAAAGGATCGAATGCATGTTGACGTCACGCGGCAGAAACAAACCGATACCGAAGGCCTGAAGGTGCCTGTCGTGTATGAGTCGAGCCCTTATTTTTCTGGCGTTGGTGCAGGCGACTCCAAATATTTCTGGGACCCGAAACATAAACTTGGCGACAAGCCCGCAGAACACGAGGTTCCTCCGCCGATTGCACACCAAAGCCGCCGCCCCTTAATGTCGCACGATTTGATTGATCAATGGGTACCTCTCGGATACGCTGTGGTCCATTCGGCGTCACCGGGAACGGGATTGTCTCAAGGTTGTCCGACCGTTGGCGGACGGAACGAAAGCCTTGCTCCGAAGGCCGTCATTGATTGGCTGAACGGTCGCGCGAAAGGCTTCACGACGCCCGACGGAAATGAGGAGGTCTTCGCAACCTGGTGTACCGGCAAGGTTGGCATGACAGGGACATCCTATAACGGAACGCTCCCTTTGGCCGCGGCTTGTACGGGTGTCGAAGGCCTCAAGGCCATCATCCCGGTCGCTCCCAACACTTCCTATTACCACTACTATCGCTCGAACGGCCTTGTCCGCCACCCTGGTGGTTACATGGGAGAAGATGTGGACGTCCTGTACGACTTTATCAACAGCGGCAATCCGGAAAAACGCGACCATTGCAATTGCGAAGTTCGAGATAAAGAGCTGAAGGCCAGTGCGGATCGCCTCACGGGTGACTACAACGAATTCTGGGCCGGCCGTGACTACCTCAATCAAATGGGCCAGATGAAGGCCGCGTTGTTCATGGCACATGGCTTTAATGATTGGAACGTAATGCCGGAACATAGTTATCGGATTTACCAGGCCGCCAAAGAAAAGGGTTTGCCGTGCAAGATTTATTACCACCAGATGGGGCATGGCGGTGATCCACCTTTCGACATGATGAACAAATGGTTCACGCGATTCCTGTATGACGTCAAGAACGATGTCGAGAAGGAACCCAAAGCCCTGATCGTCCGCGAGAATGATCGCAATACCAAACCGAAAGAGTACGCTGATTATCCGAACCCTGATGCGAGTCCGGTGAAGTTTTATCCAGCCGGTGAAGGAAACAAGCAGGGCACGCTGATCCTTGAAAAGGCCGCGAGTGCCACGAAGCCTAAAATCATGGACGATGTTGAAATCAGCGCAGCAGACTTGGCCAAGCTTTCAGAGTCGCCGACGCGATTGCTCTTTTTAACTCCACCGTTGAAGCAGGAAGTTCATATCTCGGGCTTAGCGCAACTCAAGATTCGCTTGTCCAGCAATGTACCGGCGGCCAATCTTTCCGTCTGGTTGGTGGCTCTACCGTGGACCGACGGGGGCAAGATTACCAACAATCTCATTACGCGAGGCTGGGCCGATCCGCAGAACCACAAGGCGTTGACGGGGCATCCTGCTGACAAAAAACTGCTGGTCCTCAGCGAGCCACTTGTCCCTGGCCAGTTCTACGATTTGACTTTTGACCTTCAACCGGATGATCAAATCATTCCAGCCGGCAAACAAATTGGTTTGATGATCTTCTCCAGCGACCGCGACTTCACACTTTGGCCTCCCAAAGGCACCGAGCTGACCGTCGACTTGGATTCAACCGTTCTCACCTTGCCCGTCGTAGGCGGCGAGACAAAGGCCAAAGAGGCTGTGCGTTAAGATTACAAGCGAACGAACCAAACTTGAATCGTTTTGCTTTAACTAACGCGTCGCTCGAAAGCTTCTTGCGTTTACGCTTAATCAAACTTTGGTTGGCGTTTTTCGATGAAGGCGGCGAGGCCTTCTTTGGCGGCATCGGTGGTTCGGGCGGTGGCGAGCTGGGCCAGCGCGATGGAAAGGTTTGTGAAAAAAGCCTCGCCTACAGTTTCATTGACAAACTTCTTGGTCATCGACACCGATGAGTGAGCACCCTTGGCGATGTCGACGATCACTTCGTGGGCTTTGGCCCAGACAAAATCAGCCGGAACGATTTGGTGGATCAGCCCGAAGCCCTTCGCGCGTTCCGCTTCCAGGCTTTGATTTGAAAACAGAAACGGTGACGCAGCCGCGGTGCCAATTCGAAACGCGAGAAAGGCCGCGCCGACGCAATTGCTTAGCCCCAATTTAGGTTCCGGAAAAATCAACTTGCACTGGGCGTGGGCCACCACCAAATCTGCCGCCAAAACCAAGGCAGCCCCCAATCCAATTGCATCGCCGTTCATCGCCACCACAATTGGTTTCGGATGCCGCAGAATCGTCTCCAGTAACAGTTGAATACGATCGATGTCCGCTTGCCAAGTCTGAACCGCGTCTGGTTCCTGCGATGAAGCATGCATCTCACGCAAGTCGCTGCCCGAGCAAAACGTCGTGCCGCTCCCCGTCAGGATGATTCCTCGCACGTACTTCTCGCCTTGGAAATCTTCCAAAGCCTGTTGCAGCGAGTCGATGACGTCGCGCGACAACGGATTGTGCTGTTCGGGGCGATTGAGAATGATCGTCCCCGACGGCAGGTTTTTGCGAAGTTCGATGCGATGTGACATGGCGATCATGAGAGAAAACTTAAACGCGTCGGGAGCGGACTATCGAACGTTTGGAGTCAAACAAGTCGTTAGGCTTTCTCAAAAGCCGCGTCGAAGGCCCGACCGCTCTTGGCAAAGTCCAAACGCCGAGTGAAACCGCAGGCCTCGCGAGCACCGAATTCTCGATCCATTCCGCAATCTTCCCATTCGATCGACAAAGGTCCGGCGTACTTGGCGTCATTAAGCGCCCGAATGATTTCCTCAAAGTTCACGCCGCCGCGACCTGGCGACCGAAAATCCCAACCTCGCCGCGGGTCGCCGAAATTCAAATGGCTCGACAAGATACCGCTGCGTCCATCCAGCGTTCTGATCGCGTCCTTCACATGCACATGGTAGATCCGATCTGGGAATCGACGGATGAATTGCACTGGGTCAACGCCTTGCCACAGCAAATGACTGGGGTCGAAGTTGAAGCCAAACTCAGGTCGATGCCCGATCGCTTCCAAAGCCATCTCGGCCGTGTAGATGTCAAACGCAATTTCAGTAGGGTGAACTTCCAAAGCGAAACGCACGCCGCATTCCTTGAATACATCCAGAATCGGATTCCAGCGATCAGCAAACTGCTTGAAACCGTCTTTGATCATTGCATCCGAAACCGGCGGGAAGGAATAGTTCAGATGCCAGATGCTGGAGCCGGTAAAACCGTTAACAATGCTGACGCCGAACTTCTGCGCCGCGCGAGCCGTGTTCTTCATTTCTTCGGAGGCCCGCGAGTTGACTCCCGCTGGCTTGCCATCACCCCAAACGGACGGTGGCAGAATGGCTTGATGCCGCGCGTCAATGTGATCGCATACCGCTTGTCCAACGAGATGACTGGAGATCGCGACGCACTTTAGACCATGCTTGTCGAGCAACGCTCGTTTCTTCTGGCAGTAGTCCGCTTCATTCAAAGCACGATTGATTTCGAAATGGTCGCCCCAGCAAGCCAGCTCGATCCCGTCGTAACCAAACGATTTGGTCTTCTCGGCCATCGTCTCTAGCGGCAAGTCAGCCCATTGACCCGTGAACAGCGTAATCAGTCGCGACATAGTGCGGCACTCCCAAAACGATCAGTGTGAAAGAATTGCCCTACAAGTTGCCCGACTTCGGCAACTTTTTCAAGTAGTCAGCGCGAAAACCATTGGCGGAAAACAGAAAATGGGGATCGCCAGGGATGCAAGTCCGAGGATCGTGCGAAACCAGCCGAGTTTTGCGGTGTCGTCACTGGTGGGAGGATGCTCGGTGCCAAACAGAATCAACAAGGCCACCATCAAGATGAAAACGTAATGTTGGAAATAGACCATAAACGCGATTGCTGCGATGACGATCAGCTTGGCCAATGGATGGGCGTACTTACCGAACAGCGTGTAGGTGATGTGCCCGCCATCCAATTGTCCGACCGGCATCATATTCAGTCCCGTGATGACGAACCCCATCCAGGCTGCCGCGAAATACGGATTGAGCTGGGTCAGATACACTGTTTCATTTTTGTAACCGGCAACTTCGTTCCAGCGAATCAACCAGTCCAACAGCAGAGGCATCTTCAAGCCGATCGCCCCGTACGACGGCGTCGTCAAATCGAGGTGGCTGGCACCAAGCAGAGCCATAGGAATGGCCACGACTAATCCAGCCAAAGGACCGGCAATTCCTATATCAAAGATCTGTCGCCGATTCGCGGCAGTTCCGTCCATCGCGATCACGGCGCCCAGTGTGCCAAAGTTGCTGATGGGAAAGGGCAAAAAGATCGGGGCCGTGGCATGAATCCGATAAACGATCGTGGTAAAAAAATGCCCCAACTCATGAAACAACAAGATTCCCAATAGGCTGGCCATGTACAGCAGGCCTTGTTGCCAGTTTTCTAATACCAACAGCCGGACATTCATGAGATTACCGGCTTCGGCCGAATCGACGAGAACTTCAATCGGTTGCCAACCGGTAACGCCTACCCAAAACGTAGAAACGCAGGTTAAAAAAAACAAGATCGCGGGAATGCGGTATTTTCGCTTCCGCACACTTAACTCAGAGTCGTTTGGCTGGTCAGCGTTTTGCCACAAGTTATCATTGCTCGATCGGTCACCATGGGGCGGCAACGAATCAGCATGGTTGGCGAAGTTTACTTGTTTTTCGGCGTCGTTCATTCAAACAACATATCATAATGAGGCCGCTTGCCGTCGTGCAAAAAATGTCCCAGCTCATAATTAAGAAAGTCGCAGAGACAGTATCTTCAACGTATTAGCAATTTTGACTCGATACGACCGATGTTCGTAAATTGTCAAAAAACTCTCGTTCACGAGGCCCTAACAGGGCAGTCGAATGGGTCAAGCCGCGGTCTGTTGTCGCAGCGATCGCTACTTTGCGTTCGTCCGCCGCATCAACAAAAACAGCCAGCACCTTTCGGCTCAATCCCATGAAAGACTCGTGAGCGAGAGGCGTTCACGAAAATCAGGTGTGCCCACCTGGTTTGTTAGTCGATCAGTGTTTGAGAAAATTGAACTGGCCGATGAAGGCCCACACTGTGACGAAAGAAACAAGCACTAACGAATTCATCCAATCGATTGACATGGTCTTTTCCTTCAGAGGCTGAAACAAAAGTCCATCCCTGAAAAAAACACATTCATCCATGGGTCTTGTCGTTTTTGGAGTGAACGACGCGCTAACCAGCACGTGATGTTCACACAACAAGACAGATTAGGATATCGACTTCCGGCTGAAAGAAAAGCAAAAAAAATCTTGAGGATAGTACAGTTTTCCCTGACGGAATCTCTTAACATTTGCCCCAGCACAAAGTCGGTTTCACCGAACGAGTTTGACATTTTTTTAGGGTCAATTGTAAGTGGCGATATCGATTCGAAACAGGATCGCCTGGCCGAAGTTTGTCAGAGCAGTCAGTCATGGCCGACTTAATCTCTCTTTCGCTACTAACGTGTCCCAAAAATAGAAGCGGTACGGCACAAGCCATCCGGTTTTCCTAAAATAAGAATGCGTACGCGGAACGGCGCGAGCCGTCCGGTTTTTCAAAATCGTCACCAAATTCACCGGACGGCTTGCGCCGTACCGCTACCATTAAAACAGTTTGCTAGAATAATTTGAGTGTCAAAAACTTAAGTCACCAAAGCAGGGAGAAAAACGATGGACCAAAATACACGCACTTGGGCGATGATCTTGCACTTATCCGTGTTCGCCGGCTATTTGGTTCCTATGGCAGGATTGTTGGCTCCGATTTTGATTTGGCAGCTTAAGAAAAACGAAATGCCAGAGTTGGATGCGCACGGCAAGATGGTTTTGAATTTTATGGTGAG
>JBEBGH010000085.1:0-17738 GCA_040081565.1 Pirellulaceae bacterium | reverse complement strand
CTACTGTCGATGACGTTGGGCTGTCTATTTTTCGTCACCGTCCAGCATTTGACTCGCGCCGGTTGGAGCGTGACGATCCGGCGGATCGCTGAGATCTTCGCGATGTGCATCCTTCCCATGTTCTTGCTGTCGTTGCCCATCGTAGTTCCCGTGCTCATGGGTCAAGCCGTCGTTTACCCGTGGGTAGATTCGCAATGGTTGGCTGGTGACGCCGAGAGTTTTCGAGAAATCAAGAACGCCTTCCTGAACAAAAACTGGTTTGGCGCGCGAGTGATTACCTATTTTGTGATTTGGTCCATGATGGCTTACAGCTTTTTTGGCAGATCCTTGAAACAAGACAAGACGGCCGATCCGCAACTTTCGCGACAGATGCAAAAGTCGGCGACCTGGAAAATGATCATTTTCGCTGCCACTCTGGTTTTTGCTTCCTTTGATTTTGAAATGTCGTTGTCGCCTCGGTGGTTTAGCACGATGTTCCCGGTCTACTTTTTTGCCGGTGGCGTGATGAGTTCTTTTGCCCTGCTTATTCTGACCTCACTTCTGCTGCAACGTTCGGGTCGAGTGACGGACGAAATTACGGTCGAACATTACCATGACCTGGCCAAGCTGACCTTTGCTTTCATTTTTTTCTGGGGCTACATTGCTTTCAGCCAGTTCATGCTGATTTGGTATGCCAACTTGCCGGAAGAAACGTTTTGGTTCCGACATCGGATGGGCGAGTCCGCCTCGAAGGGCTGGATCTTCTGGTCTCTGCTGCTGCTGTTCGGCCATTTGTTTATTCCCTTCCTGGGCATGATGGCCCGCACGGTTCGCCGCAACAAGACTTATTTGTTTTTTGCAACCATTTATATTTTGGCGATGCATTGGGTGGATCATTACTGGATTATCATGCCGCAATACAACGTTGAGATGGGCGGCACTGATGCAACGGGAGCTAACCCGTTGACCTTCAGTTGGTTGATCGACGTGCCCTGTGCCATCGGGATGATTGGTCTGTACATCTCACTATTTTCTTTCATCGCGGCGGATCGGCCGCTGGTGCCGTTGCACGATCCCCGTTTGGAAGATTCTTTGAATTACCGTAATGCTTAAGGTTCCGGATTTGCTCCCGGTAAATACAGGTTTTAAACATGACAACGACAACTCACACCGACAACGCTGATCATCCTGCGACCGGAAAGCCCAGTTATGATGACGTGAATACATCGGCTATTTTCCTGGTCGGAATCATCAGTGCCATCGTCACGATTCTGATCATCTCGGTTGTCCAAGGCCTTTGCTATCACTGGCAGAGCAGCGTGACCGCCGAGCAAAACAAAAAATACGGTTCCATTTTGGTCAAGCCAATTATCGATGGCCAAAAGAAGATCTTGGAGGGTGGTGACGGTGTTTTACCAATCACCGAGGCGATGAATCGTGTGGTTGCCAAATATGGAACAAACCAAGCGAACAACAGTCCAGAAGCACCCAAAAACGGACAATGAAACACTCGTTCTCTCTGCATTGCAAATTGACGCATTGATTTTCAATGTGTGGAGTCGAAAGAATAGTTAAGACATGACACTCGACATTGCTGTAACCCGAAATTCGTCACGCCGCTCGGCTTACCTCCGAGTTTGGTTGCTGGCGTTTTTCCTTGGGTTCACAGGCAGTTTGTCGGCACAACTCCCCAACGATATTCCCGAAGAGGAAAAGGGAACTGGAGTCGACGCTCGCGAAGGCCAGATGATTTCGCCGGATTGGACTTTCCATGACGAGCAGAACAACTTTGTTCGCATGGGCGATTATTTCGACGGCAAACGTCCGATTGTTCTTTCTTTCAACTATTCCGATTGCCCGAAATTGTGCAGCGTCCAATTGGAGAAGATGGCCCTGGCCCTCCGTGATGTGCAGTTGCTGGTGGATCAGGATTTTCAGGTAATCAGCGTCAGCATTGATCCGAACGAACAAGCCAGTCGGGCACGCGAGATGAAGGCCAAGTTCACGAACTTTTACAACAAACCCGAACACGATGGCGGCTGGCATTTCCTGATTGGCGACGACAAGCAAGTCCGCGGGTTGGCCGCCGAGTGCGGGGTCAAGTACAAGTATATTCCCGAACAGAAATTGTATTCGCACCCGCCCGTATTCTTGCTGATTTCTCCGAATGGAAAAATCGTTCGTTATATCTACGGACTGGAATACGAAGCGAAAACGATTCGCCAAGCTCTGATTGAGGCAACGCAAGGCAAGATCGGATCACCGATCAACCGCGTTGAGTTTTTGATTGGGTGCTACATGTTTAACGACTCGACTGGGAAATACACGTTTCAGGCAATGTCGCTGATGCGATTGGGCGGTCTGTTGACGGTGGTTGCCTTGGGAGTCTGCCTGGTGCCGTACTGGTTTTTCCGTCGTCAACAAAGAGACACGGTCCTCCAGAAAACTGATACACAACTGAGTCCTTTGAAACCGTAACGAGTTAGCGATTATGACCTCCAGACTTTTTGATTTGATGTTGGCTCAGGTGGTAGACCTGCCAGAGGCAGAGAAGCATGCTGATGGCGCGCATTACTTTTTCCCGGAGCAGGCCTCAGAGTTCGCCGGTCGGATCGACAACCTGTACATGGCGATCTTCTGGATTTCGACGGTATTTTTTGCGGTCATTGTTGGACTCATGTGTTACTTCGTCGTGAAATATCGACGACAACCGGGCGTTCGTCCCCTGCCAAGTTCCTCGCACAATACGACCATTGAAATTCTCTGGTCGGTACTGCCTAGCATCATCCTCGTTTGGATTTTTTACGAAGGTGCGGCCGGCTTTTTTGCGATGCGGATCATCCCCGAAGGCGCGGAAGAGATCCAGGTTGAGGCAAGCCAGTTCGCGTGGACCTTCACTTACCCTAACGGGGATACGACTGACAGCTTGCACTTGGTGCAAAACCGTCCGGTGAAATTGATTCTGCGCTCTCGCGATTTCTTGCACAGTTTTTATGTCGCCGCCTTTCGCCAAAAGATGGACGTTGTTCCTGGCCGTTACACGACAGCCTACATTGTGCCGACTCGGGTGGGAAAATACCGTGTCGCCTGTACTGAATACTGCGGCGATGGCCACTCGATCATGCGGACCTATTGCCAAGTTCACGAAACAGCAGAGGCCCGCTTGAAAAATACCGAGTGGAAAAAGGAACTTCATCCACCATCAATTAACGGTCAGAGGATTTTCAAAATTTACTGTGCGGGCTGCCACAACTTAAATGGCACGGCCAGCACCGGTCCGGCATTGAACTTGATTTGGGGCAAGAATGAAGATTTCACCGATGGCGGCTCTACGCTGGTTGACGAGAACTACATTCGTGACTCGATCTATGATCCGAACAAACAAATCGTCAAGGGCTATGAACCCAAGATGCCGACGTTCAAGGGCAAGTTGACCGACAAGGACATCGATCACCTCATTGCATTTATCAAGTTGAAAGACGGAATGGCGACACTGACCGAGGCAACTGCCGCGGACAAACCGGAAGGGGCAACTCCGCCAGCTTCCGCTCCAGCTCCGACAACGAACCCTCCGGCAGCATTGCCGGAAACCAAGACTGGTGATGCCGACGGTAAGTAGGCGTCATCACGACATTTAGAATTGAACCCAGATTTTTCAGGTTATTGATATGGCAACAGCAGAAGTCAGAAAAGAGTTATTCGGCCACGCCGAACAGACGAACTACCTCACTCACAGTCGCGGCTTTTGGTCGTGGGCTTTGACCTTGGACCATAAACGAATCGGGATCATGTACCTGATTGGTGTTTGCGCTGCGTTGATCATTGCCGGTGTATTTGCACTTTGGTTGCGGACCCATTTGTTTTTTGCCAACGGTGCAATGGCTGGCGAGCAATGGGGAATACTACAAGTCAATAACGCGCGCTACAACCAGCTGTTTACGCTGCATGGTGCCATCATGGTGTTTT
Source organism: Pirellulaceae bacterium (assembly GCA_040081565.1). GTDB lineage: Bacteria > Planctomycetota > Planctomycetia > Pirellulales > Pirellulaceae > BJ22. The sequence continues at coordinate 13,793 of JBEBGH010000085.1, read as the reverse complement.
CGTTCATCATTCCCAGCGTGCCTGCGGCACTCGGCAATTTCGTATTGCCGATGATGTTGGGTGCGAAGGACGTAGCGTTTCCGAGGTTGAACCTGGCCAGTTTCTATTTGTGGATCATTGGAACGGGACTCTTGTGTGCCGCTCTTGCATCGACCGGGCTCGATACGGGTTGGACCTTTTACACACCTTACAGCATTCGCACGACCACCAGCGTTTTGTTTGCCACGTTTGGGGCTTTCGTTCTGGGCTTCAGTTCCATCTTCACTGGCATCAACTTTCTAGTGACGGTGAACACGATGCGACCGAAAGGCATGGGCTGGTTCGACATGCCACTGTTTTTGTGGGCGCTGTACTCGACCGCCATCATTCAAATTCTGGCAACTCCCGTATTGGGAATCACGTTGTTGATGTTGATCGCCGAACGCTTGATGGGGATCGGGATTTTTGATCCGAAACTTGGCGGTGATCCGGTATTGTTCCAGCACTTCTTCTGGTTCTACTCGCACCCTGCGGTGTACATCATGATTTTGCCGGCGATGGGCGTCATCAGCGAGTTGATCTCGGTTTATAGCCACAAGAAGATTTTCGGCTACACCTTTATTGCTTTCTCATCGGTTGCGATTGCCTTGCTGGGCTTCATTGTTTGGGGACACCACATGTTCACCAGCGGCCAGTCGCAAGTCATGTCGTTGATTTTTAGTGCAATCACGTTTTCGGTTGCGATTCCTTCGGCGGTGAAAGTATTCAATTGGTTGGCAACGCTTTATAAAGGTTCGATTTTGTTGCTGACTCCGATGTGTTATGCCCTGTCGTTCATCTTCCTGTTCGGGATTGGTGGTTTGACGGGTTTGTTCCTTGGTGCCTTGTCGACCGACATTCACCTGCACGACACTTACTTTGTGGTTGCTCACTTCCACTACGTGATGGTAGGCGGAACGTTGACGGCTCTGCTGGGAGGATTGTTCCATTGGTGGCCGAAGATGTTCGGTCGAATGTACAACGACTTCCTGGGCCGAATCGGTTGCTTCCTGGTTTTCATGGGTTTCAACCTCACGTTTTTCCCTCAGTTCATTATGGGTTCACGTGGGATGCCTCGCCGATACGCGACCTACGATCCTGAGTTTGAAGTGTTTCATCAATGGTCGACGGTTGGTGCCTTTGTATTGGGCATCGGTATTGTGTTGTCCTTTGTGGTTCTCGTGTACGCGGCGTTGTATGGTCGAAAAGTCTCGGGCAATCCATTTGGAGCGGCTTCGCTGGAGTGGCAATCAAGCTCACCTCCTTCGTTCCACAATTTCGATCACAAGCCGATCATGCATGACCCCTATGACTTTGACGCGTTGGTTTACGACGAGACTCTGGATTCATTCGTCCTGCGTGAATTCACCGATCCGAAGCAGGTGCCTGAGCGTCATCCCGTCAGCCACTAGGCGGTTGCGGTTCAGGTTGTTTTTTGAAATTCAATTTACTTTTTGAAATATTTCGGAGCCGAAAATGGCTGTGGCAGAAACTGCACACGAACACCACGAGCACCACGAACACGGCGAGTTTATCGCCCATCACTTCGATACACCGGAACAACAATTTGACTCCGGCAAGCTCGGCATTTGGGTGTTTCTGGTCACTGAAGTTTTGTTCTTCAGCGGGTTGTTTGTCGCCTACACCTTGTGGCGGTTTCATCATCCCGAGATTTATGAACAAGCTCACGTGCATCTCGATAAGTACTTGGGTGCGCTCAATACCATCGTCCTGCTGTTTAGCAGTTTGACCATCGCTTGGGGCGTCCGCAGTGCTCAACTGGGAAACAACCGGAATGTTGCCATTCTGACGTTGATTACCATGGTTTGCGCGGCCATGTTTATCGGCGTCAAAGCCGTTGAATACAGCCACAAATGGGACCAGGGTATTTTGGTTCGCAGTGCTTTTACCTATACACCAGGACATGACCATCATGCGTCGGCAACGATGCCGATGGCCGTATCGTTGGGAATTTCTGATTGGTTGTTAAAGCTGAGCATCGTGCCGACCATTTTGCTGCTCGGTTTTGTCTTGGCCTCGGTCGTCACTGCCTTGATGCAGAAATCGTTGGCTGCCAAGTTCTTTGCTGGAATGGCAATTACGATCGGCGGCTACTTTTTGGGGGCCGTTGGTGGTCACTTCTACATGGAAGCGACTGGCGGTGGCGCAGGTGGCAAGCATGCTCAGTTTCAATCGTCGGCCCCAATCGTTTTGCATGCTGACGAAAAAGCCAAGCAAGCAGACGGTGGGCACGCCGATCAGGGGCACGATTCGCCAAGTCATATGAGCGCTGCTCCATTGGAAGGACAAATCAGTCCTCAAGAGAAACAGGACCGTGACATTGGAATTTTCTTCAGCATTTATTATTGCATGACCGGCTTGCACGCCATTCACATCATCGGCGGGATCGCAGCGTTAGCCTGGATTTTCTATCGCAGCTTGGCAGGTCACTGGCGACCGGATTACTTTGGTCCAGTTGATTACGTCGGGCTCTATTGGCACTTGGTTGACTTGATCTGGATTTATTTGTTCCCAATGCTGTACCTGATTGATTAGGTCACGGCGAAGAATTGTAGTTTCACAGGCTTTCAGAATTCAAAATCGGGTTACACGACATGGCTGGACATCATCACGACGATCATTCCTTTGCACACCCAGTTTCGTTGAAATTGCTTTTTGGTGTTTTCTTTGCGTTGATCGGTTTGACTTTGTTGACCGTCGGCTTGGCGGGTATTGATCTGGGCGCGTTCGGGATCTGGATCTCGATGGGAATTGCAACGATCAAAGCGGCTCTGGTGGCCCTGTTCTTCATGCACATGTTTTGGGAGAAGAGCTTTAACGTTCTGGCCTTCTTGAGCTCATTTCTGTTCGTCGCGTTGTTCATTGGGTTCACGTTGACCGACACCCAACATTATCAAAACGAAATCAACTCCTTTCCGCGCGAGGCGGAGGTGGTAGCTCCCCCTCCCGCAGCAGCAGCTGCGGCAAAGTAAGCTCCGCGGTGAACAGAAGTTGGTTTCTGCGGGCAAACGAGTAGGGATTTGGCGTAACCAACGCTACCCGATAGAATTGGCCATCCATTGAGTTGGTCAACTAGCAACATCGCGGGCCATCGACGGATGAGGGCTGGCGCGGAAACGATTGAGGTAACCGTGCTGAAAGAATCCCTGCAATTAGTCCCGTTAAGACGAGACCACTATCAAGCCAGTCTGGTCTTTGCGGTTTTCATTGCCTCATTGACCATGTTTTTTCTGGCCGCGTTGTCGGCTTACGTGTTGATTCGCCGTCAGGGATTCCACCCCCTGAATGTGGCTTACACCGAATTGCATTTACCCCCCGCGCTTTGGATCAGTGCTTTAATTCTGGTGGCGGCGGGGATCTTCCTGGAGCGAGCTTGTTGGTTTGTTCGCCGCCAGATGCTTACGCCGTTCAAACGAAATCTGAATTATGCGGCCGCGATGACATGCCTGTTCGTGTTGGTTCAGGCCGTTGGAATGAGCGAGTTGTACGCCGTTCATTTTGCGGTCAGCGATGGGTCGAACAAGGCCTATGGGATGAGCTTTACTCTGGCATTTGTTCACGCCTTGCACGTGCTGGGTGGGCTCGTGTTCCTGATTTACGTCATGTATCAGGCGCGGCGTCAACGCTACGATCACGAACGGTTTTGGGCAGTCAAGCACTGTGCCGGCTATTGGCATTTTCTGGACTTGGTGTGGCTGGCGATGTTGGTCACGTTTTTCATTGCCGGCTGATCGTTCGTAATTCGGGGAGCTGAAGCACGCAAAAGAAAAGGGCCAGTTAGCCGGCCCTTTCGTTGATGAGGTAGTTTGCGGGTTTTCCGCTTTCGTTATTCTTCGCGTCGGCCGCCGAGCAGCCCGGCTCTCCACAAGAAATAGAGCAACGTGAAAAGCGTTTGGACGAAAGCCGCCACATAGGTGAGAGCCGCCGCACTAAGAACTTTGTCGACTCCCTCCCGTTCTTGGGCTCCGACGATACCCGTTTCAACGACGAGCGCTTTCGCTCGCGCGCTGGCGTTGAATTCCACTGGCAGGGTCACCAATTGAAACAGCAACACTGCTCCGAACAGGACGATCCCGGCGTAGAAAACAAACTGGCCTAACAGGCTACCGCCCATCATCAGGGCCAGTCCAATGCTAAGGGCGTACATGCTGATTGGGCTGCCGAACTGCACGACAGGAACCAGCATCGAGCGCCATTTCAGCGGGTAGTAACCGGTTGCGTGCTGAATTGCATGTCCCGCCTCGTGAGTGGCAACGCCCAAAGCCGCGACCGACGTGCTGTCGTACACCGGGGGTGAAAGCGCAAGCCGCTTATTGACCGGGTCATAGTGGTCGGACAGAAATCCATCGACTCGCACGATCTCCACGTCGTGGATCCCTGCACCGTCCAACAGACGTTTGGCGGCCATTGCACCGGAATATCCTCGGGTCGAGGGAACTCGTGAGTAATAATTGAACCGTGACTTGACCAAGTAGCTCGCGTACAGCGACAGCAAGAGCCCTGGGGCAAGGAACACGAAATACATCAGATCAGGCATTCGTTCAAATCCTAAAAGAAGATTTTTTGTCAGGCGAACTGCAAATAACCGCAATTGTCGTGCCAATTATACGCGGGTTGGACACGGGCCAAGGTAGTAATCCCAAGAAAGGGTTACCTTGGCCGATTCAGGAACGACACGGGGACGGATGGTTAGCAGTCGTTGCTCCGGGAACCATTGCAGCAGAGCCCGTTCCGGATCAACGTTAACCAGCAATTGGTTGAATTGGCTGCAAACCTCCAAGCTGGCTTCCGTAGGTTGGACCACCGTGGCATTGGGATCAAGCACTCGATAGGTGCTGACCGGGCCTGCGTTTTGCGAACTTGACCGCAAAGCTAATTCGGCATGCAAACGACGGGTGGCTGAAGTACCATCTTCCTCGACGGCGAACGAACCTGACCAATGCGCGGAACCTGACATCCCCAAACCCCAAATTACCGTTCCGGTCGGCAATTCCTGCTCGTGGATTTGCTGGAGCGGCGGCGAAGGAGGCCATTCGTCCGCGCCGGTTCCCTCAACAGATTCGAGAATTTCGAGAACCTCATTTTGCAGCCGGATGAGAATGACATGGCCATGGCGGTCGTCGCGAAACCGAAAATCGATTTCGCATTGCGGCGTCATATGGCCAGGCTCGGCTAAAGCAGTGGGATTGGTCACGTTTTTAGTCCCCTGCTGGTGGCTCGTTCTTGACCCGCCAAGTCAACAGTGCATCCAGGAAACCTTGGATGTCACCGTCCAAAACGCGGTGAAAATCGCCCATCGAGAAGCCTGTTCGGACGTCTTTTACCCGCTGGTCAGGGTGTTGGAAATAGTTGCGAATTTGGCTGCCGAAGCCCACGCGAACTTTGTTTTTGTATTTCGCGGCCTCTTCTTCCTCGCGTTTGATTTCTTCAATCCGGGCCATTTGGGCACGCAACATTTTCCAAGCCGTCGCGCGATTTTTGTGTTGGCTTCTTTCCGCCTGACATTGCACAACCGTGCCGGTGGGCAAGTGAGTAAGTCGAACGGCGCTATCGGTTTTGTTCACGTGCTGTCCACCCGCTCCGCTGGCTCGGTAGGTGTCCTCGCGAATGTCTTTTTCGTCGATCTGGATTTCTACGGCATCGGGCAATTCTGGGGTGACATCCACGGCCGAGAAACTCGTTTGGCGTTTGCCTTCCGCGTTGAACGGCGAAATGCGGACTAGGCGATGCAAACCTGTTTCGCCTTTCAGGTACCCGTAGGCCATGGGACCGCGGATCGCAATCGTTGCGCTTTGAATGCCTGCCACAAGATCGTCCTGTCGATCCATCAGTTCGACGGAGTATTCATTCTTTTGGGCCCACTGGATGTACATTCTCAAGAGCATCTCGGCCCAGTCGTTTGCATCGGTTCCGCCATCGCGGGCATAAATCGACATGATCGCACCGGCGGAATCGTGGATTCCGTTGAGGAGTGATTTCAGCTCCAGGGCGTCGACGAGGGATTCGAGACGCTCCAGCTCGCGGCGAACTTCGGCGGCTGCGGAAGGATCATCTTCCGCCATTTCGATGAGAGCACCGAGATCCTCCGAGCCTGAGATCACTTCTTGCAACGGCGTAAGGATCGCCTTTACGGATTTCAACTCACCAACGGTTTGTTGGGCGGATTCCTGCCGGCTCCAGAAATCCGGTTCGGCCATGCGTGTTTCGATTTGTTTGATCTTTTCCTTTTTGGTTGCGTAGTCAAAGACTGTCTCGCAGTTGAGAGACGCGTTGATGAATTTGCTCGGCTCGATCGATCGACTCTGAATCCATGATGTTGAAATTGAGGGCTATAAAGGTAATGAAATGGGGACGGTACCGGGGCAACTCTGGATGTACTGGCCTCAGGTTACGAAATCCGCTCTACCTGTGCCAGTGGCGAGCGCAATCGTCACAAACAAGCCCGAGTGCAGGGAATTTGCGGCGAAACTAGGTGGTTTGACTCACGAAAAGAGTTGACCGTTGAGTTGAGGCAACTTAAAGTAAAGGTTGCTCAAAATTGTGGCATTTGGGGACTTTTCGGCGGGTTTTCGCTGATGGATGAATTTGAGCCAACCACCGCATTTTTGACGATTTCATAAAGAAAGATCGGTCCATGTCGGATACTCCTGCAGACGAAATCCCAGAACACTTGAAAAAAGACGATTTGCTCAAGCGTTTCGTGATGAAGCGTGAAGAGCGGGAGGTCGACAAGTATTTTCGCGCCTTGGTGAAGATGCAGGGAAGCGACTTGCACATGAAAACGGGGCGTCCGCCAATCATTCGTGTGCATGGCGGGCTAAAGGAACTCAATCGCGGGCCGATCGATGCAGTCGAGATGGCCCAACTCTTGTTCCCGATGATGGATGATCGTCTACGGGCGATTTTTGACAAGGAAGGCGGTGCCGACTTTGCGTACACCATTGATGTCGACGGAGTCACCTGGCGATTCCGCGTCAATATGCTCCAACAGTTGGGCAAGATCGGTTTAGTTGCCCGTCGCGTCAACAACAAAATTCCCGATTTTCGCGGGCTGTACTTGCCGCCCGTGATGGCCGAACTGTGTAATTTCGACCAAGGCATGATTCTACTGGCTGGGGTGACGGGTTCCGGAAAAAGTACAACGATTGCCTCGATGCTGGACTACATCAATCATCGCGAGGCCGTTCACATTCTGACGCTCGAGGATCCGATCGAATTCGTGTTTACCGAGGACAAGGCTCTCATCAATCAACGCGAAGTGGGCATCGACGTGAAAGACTTCTCGGTGGCGATGAAGCATGCGGTTCGTGAGGACCCGGACATCATTCTCGTCGGCGAGATGCGTGACGAAGAAACCTTCATGACGGCGATTCATGCCGCTGAAACCGGGCACTTGGTGTTCGGTACGATTCACGCCTCCAGTGCGCCGTCTACCATCGGCCGTATTTTGGACTTGTTTCCCGAGGATTTACACTCTGCCATCCGCAGTGCGATTGCCTTTAACATGAAGGCGATCGTGGCCCAAAAGCTGTTGCCCTCGATCAAGCCAGGGGTGGGCCGCGTGCCGACTTGCGAAATCATGACCTTCAGCCCGATGATCAAGAAACTCATCCTGGAAAGCCAAGACGAGAAGTTGGCCGATGCGATCCGGATCGGGATCCAAGAAGGCATGCAGGACTTTACGATGAGTTTGAAGCAATTGATCGACGACGAATTGATCGATCGCCCGACCGCATTCGAAGTTGCTCCGAATAAAGAGGCGTTGAAGATGGCACTCAAGGGGATCAAAGTCTCACAACCTGGGATCCTCTAATAATGCCGCGCCGCGCCGTCTGTATCTTGATCCTTTGGTGGGCCGTTGTGTTTGGGGGAAACCTGCGAGCAGCCGAAACGGTCGCGTTTCCTGCGCTCCCAGGGATTGGTCCCGCATCCACCCATTCCTCGGCGGCAATCCAAGAGCAGGATGAGCCTGCCGAAACCGGGCAACCCCAATCAAGTGGGAAACGAATGATCTATGTCGGTGTGGGCGCTCATTTTGCCTGGTACAAGATTCTGATGTTTGCCGTGGTCTACCTCCTCTGGGTCATGCTGGCCGATCGTATCAATCGCGACCTGCTGGAGTGGGGCGAGCCGTTGAAGATGCCGCCTCAAATCTGGAATTTGATCAATGTACTGTCGTTCTTGGCAGGATTGGTTTGTGTCCTGGCAATTCCAATTTTCTGGGTGGGTTGGCCGTTCTTTCTGGTTGCTGCGGTCGGGCCGGCGTTTGTCTATCGCCTGATTCGCGCCTCACGGCTGAAGGCGAGTGACGCCTTGGCCTTTCAAGTCAATCCGGAAACGGCCAATCAGGTGGAAGTGTTGGTGCAAGACCAAGGGGTTGAGCTGGACTTCACGCCAGCCGGTGACGACAAAGATGCCCGGACGAAAGCTCTGATCCTTGCCCGTCGCTCACCGGCCTTCCCGATACTAAAAAACTTGGTCAGCAACATGCTCATCAAACGGGCCGACTTGCTCCTGTTGGATTACACCGCCACCGAAGTAAATGGGCGAATGCAGGTCGACGGGGCTTGGCATCCGCTGCCGCCTTTGAATCGCGAAGAAGGCGACTATACCCTCGTCAGTTTTAAACACCTCGCGGGACTGAATCCCGAGGAGCGGCGCGTTCGCCAACAAGGAGTCTTTCGCTGCAAATTTCCCGCAATGGATCTGAAGACCGGTATCGAGGTCTTGAGCCAAGGCGTGCCCACAGGCGAACGAGTTCAAATCAAGATTCTGCGGGCAACGGGTAAGGACCAATCTTTGGTCGAATTGGGGATGTGGCCGGAATCTTCAGCGAAACTGCTCGAAGGCCTGAACAATCCAGGGCTCAGCATCATTTCCGCGCCGCTGCGAAATGGGCTTTCAACCACTTGGCGGAGTTCGTTAATCGCGATGGATCGCTACACACGCGATTGCATTGTGGTCATTGATCCGACCGACTTTGAATCCGAAGTCGAGAACTTGCAGGTCAAGACCTTTCCCGAAAACGGGAGTCCGCTGGAGGTCGTGCGCTCCGCGTTGTTAGCCCAACCGGAAGTCATCGTCATCCCAAGCATCGTCAACGCCGAAACCATGGATCGTCTGACCGATGAGGTGCTCAATCAGGATCGCACGGTCGTGACGCGCATCCATGCAACGACGGCCGCTGAGGCAATTTTGCGGGTGTTTTCTCTCGCCAAAAACAAGAAACAATTTGTGGAAGCCTTCAAGGTTGCGACTTGCCAACGACTGGTGCGGAAGCTGTGCGATCATTGCAAGCAGCCTGTTCCCGTGAGGCCGGAGTTCGTTCAAAAGCTGGGTGGAGATCCCCAACAGATTCAGGCGATCTACACTCACTTCACTCCCCCACCACCAGGCATGGTGGACGAAAAGGGTCAACCCATCGAGGTTCCTGTTTGTCCCAAATGTCAGGGGTTTGGTTATTTGGGCCGCACTGCTATTTTTGAAGTCGTCGTCAATAATGAACACATCAGCTCGGCCCTGTTAGGCAAGCCTGAGGTCGCGACCTTGGCCGCGATCGCGAAAAAGACCGGAAATCTTGATCAAACGCAGGAGGCCTATCGGCTCGTGCTCGCAGGCATTACTTCCGTTGATGAAATTAAACGCGTTTTCCAATCCAAATAATTGAGTCCTATGTCTAGCCTTCAGTCAACGCCACTAGAGTTCGACCCCGCAGGGTCCACTGCCGAAGCTCGAAAGGAAGTTCTTGCGATTGCGGTTGACGCTCCCGGTTTCCCGTCGATGTGCATGATGCTGGTCGATTTGCTTGTACGCCGCGCCGATGTCGGTGTTTTCGATTTCACGCCGACGGCCGTTAATATCCGTTACCAGATTGACGGTCTCTGGCATCCGATGACTCCGCTTGATCGCGAGAATGGCGATTCGATTTTGGCGGTCCTTAAACATATTGCCGGGATGAAATATGAAGAACGCCAGGCAAGACAGGACGGCTCGTTCAAGATGCTCTTCGCAGCGGTCAAATACAAGTTCCGCGTCGTTAGCCAAGGCGTGGCTAATGGCGAGCGTGTGGGCGTGTATGTGGACTTCAAACGGCCACCGATGGAAACGCTCGAAGAGCTGGGAATTCGTCCCGGTTTGAAAAACGATCTGGTGCCGCTGCTGGAGTTGGACCAGGGGCTCATGATCAGTACCGCGGCACCAGGTGAAGGCCACACGTCCCTGTGGCGGGGCATGCTTGGTGCCTGCGACCGTTTCTTGCGTGACTTCTATGTGCTGGAGGAAAAATCGCGGGTCGAACCTGAGGTGATCAATGTCGCCAGCCTGACGTACGACGAGAAGGCTGGCGAAAACCCCTTTTCGGACATTCGCTCGCTCTTGTTGCGAGAACCTAATGTGGTCGCCTTTGCAGAAATTCCCAATGCCGAAATTCTGAACAAGATCATGGAGTTGAGCGAAAACGAAGAGATCATGACTCTGGCGAGGATCCACGGCAAAAACGCGGTCGACGGGCTCATCCGAATCCTGGCCTTGCGGCCTGATTGCGTGCGGCTTGCCAAGAATTTGAAAGGCGTGTTGGCGATGCGCGTGTTACGGAAACTTTGCGAGACTTGCCGCGTCCCGTTTGTCCCCGACAATCGGTTGCTCGAAAATTTGGGGATCCCCCTGGGTCGAGTTCGCAACTTGTACAAGGCCTATGTGTTCCGCCCTGGCGAGGTCGATGCAAAAGGCCAGGAAATTCCCCCCTGCCCGGGTTGCATGGGTACAGGCTTCAAAGGCCGAATCGGTCTGTTCGAGTTGCTCAAGCTGACCGATCCGATTCGCAATGCAATTGCAGCCAAAATTCCCGTCGCCAATTTGCAAGAGATCATCGCCAATAGTGGCCACGTCTCGATGCGTGATGAAGCGGTGTTGCTGGTCGCCAAAGGCACCACCTCGCTGGAAGAAGTACAACGAGTCCTCAGCAAGTAGGAAGTGTCGATGTTGATTTTTTTAATGATCACGCTCTTCTTGATAATCACCATAAACGCGTGGTGGGCAGGCTTTTGGTCGAATCTGATTCTGTTTGTGAACATGCTGATCGGCGCCATGGCAGCGACCGCATTCTTCCTCAACCTTGGCATGGTGATTGCTCGAGGCGAACCAACCTGGAAAACGCTTGCTCCTTTTATTTCGCTTTGGCTTTTGTTCGTCGTCTTGACGGCGTTCACTCGAGCCGCCACTGATACGCTGTCACGCGTCAAGTTGAAATTTGACATTTGGACCGAAATGGCCGGCCGGACCATAATGAGCTTACTGGTTGGATTGCTATTCATCTCCTTCGCCTCGTTTTCACTCAAATTTGCTCCGATTCCTCCGTATTTTTTCCACAACGGGAGAACCGCAGAAATAGGACCGGAAATCGTCTGGGAAAGGACCGCTCAATATTGGTCGGTTTGGACAATGTCTGAAAGCATGCGCTATTGCCTGCTGAATATTCCGGAGGAGGTCGAGGTTGACGCAGACGATCCTGCGGTACAATTGAATCATCGACCGATCGACAGGATTTTCGAACGCATAGGTAGCGACGTTCGTTCTAGCCTTGCAGACCGTGAGGTCTTGCGAGTTTTGCCGGAACGATAATTTTTTGTCGGCGGGCTGCTGGTTAGAAGAGTGTGTTAGGAGTAAAGATGAGCGAGCTTGAGGGTGAATATCCTGATGACCCGCGGATGATCGGTGAATACCGCTCGTTCAGCTTTTTTTCGCTGCTGGCGTTGTTGTTGGCGATTCTTTCGGCAATCGCCCTCGTTAACCCTTCGTTTATTCCGCTGCCAATCATCGCCGCAGCGATTGCTCTCGGAGCTGTCACCTCGGTCGAGTTGCGCGAGACCAGACCATCCGGTGGATTTCTTGGCTACCTGGCGCTGTTTTTGGCGACGACCATCGGCTCGGGGACGCTCAGTTACAGTCAATTGTATGAGCAGCACCAGATTCTGTTAGCGCGAGAATTTGCCGAACAATGGCTGGAACTCGTGCGCAAGGGCGAAGTCGTCTTGCCGTACGAATTGACCCGGGAGAACCTTCCAGAACGCCAACCATTTGAAATTGACTTGGTCAAACATTATCGCGAGTTATCGACTGGCGGCGAAAAAACGCTGATGGCGTACAAAGTTTTGGAGCCTGATTTGTCGATTCGACGTGCAGGCAAAGACTGTACATTTGAGTTTTTGAAAGTCCTCGGACATGACGAAAGCCAGGCCCTCAGAGACCTGTTCATCTTACAGTATCGACTCAAATGGAAAAGTGTCGGGCTCGTCGATGGCGTGCCGCTCGATGACGTGGCAGCGGCTGCGAAAAAGAGCGACTGGATCGTGAGTATCACAATGCTCCGAATCGATGCAGTCCCACCCCTTGGCGCCCAATGGGTCTTCAAATCGATTAATTGCGACGAGCCAAAATTCGAGCGAAAATTACCCGGCTTTGAAGTAGTCGAGTAATTCTCTTTCCGTTCGACCGACCGTTGATCTATCGGAAAGACTTCACAAATCGATTTTTCAACCTGAAGATCTGGCCTTAGTCCCAGTCTTCGTCGTCTTCCTCTTCTTCCTCGTCGTCATCTTCCCAGTCTTCGTCGTCCTCTTCGTCTTCGTCTTCCCAGTCCTCGTCTTCTTCGTCGTCCTCGACTTCTTCCCACTCGCTGTCTTCAATTTCAGCTTCTTCTTCTTCGACTTCTTCCTCGTCTAGAACTTCTTCGTCCTCGAAATCATCTTCATCGTCGAGATCTTCTTCGTCGTCCTCGTCCTCGAAGTCATCGTCATCAGCTTCATCCTCATCTTCGTCCTCGAAATCGTCGTCATCGTCGTCAACATTGACGATCGGAGTCGTAGAGACAGACCAGGTTCGGACGAACTCTGGATCCGTTGAAATATTCTTGAGTGCGAGTGACAGGCTCACGTTGCATCCTCCTTTGGAACGCTATTGGATTCGAGTGCTAGGTTATCGACTTGTTTCGGTTGAGAAACTGAATTGCTTGAATTTTGGTCAGAAGTTACCCCCTGTGGCAACCCTTGTCCACGGAGAAATTTAGCGTTGGGCAGGCTTTCCAAGTTGTTTAGCCCGAAATCCGTCAGGAATTTTCGGGTGGTTCCATACAAAAAGGGATGTCCCAACTGCTCGCTCTTGCCTGCGATTCTAACCAGTCCTTTTTCCAAGAGTTGCCGTAACATTTCGCCGCAGTTCACGCCGCGGATGGCTTCAATGTCGGCTTTGATGATCGGCTGTCGGTAAGCCACGACGGTCAGGGTCTCCATGGCGGGTCCAGTCAAACGTTGAAAGGGGCGTACGGATTCCTGTTGGCGCAACCAGCGGGAAAACATGGGCCGCGTCCTCAGTTGGTATCCACCTGCCACGCGTTTGACATGAAAGGCTCGCCCCGCGGCCGAATAATGGTCGTTGAGGCGTTGAATCAGCGTTCGGGCCTGGGTACCGTCCTCCAAATCCGCCAGCTGTGCGATCCGCCGACTGGTCAGGGGTGTCCGGGCGATAAACAAGACCGCTTCGACCTTGCTGGCATCCGTCAATTTATTTGTTTCGAGATTAGACACGCCGGACTCCATGTTTTATGAACGAATCATTGTTATTCCAGGACTTGTCAGAAGGCAAGTGAATCCCTTGTTTTTTCGTCAAATACATTCCGGCTGTCACAAATGAACATTTTATGAACCTGAGAAGTTAAACTGAAAGACCAGAATCGCGATTCTTTTTCCCGTTTTCTAGAC
>JBEBGH010000084.1:0-17878 GCA_040081565.1 Pirellulaceae bacterium | reverse complement strand
ACCCTCCCTGGTTCAAGGTGTGATTCCACAAAGTAGCGTCGAATTCAAACTTCGACGCAACCCCAATTTTCATCCATGACAAACCACTAGTTCTCCCAAAAAGGCAGGCGATTACTTCGCTTTTAGGACGAAATCAGATCGCCTGACGCGCTTTAGGGAAAGTTTTCGGTTTTGGCAAATTCAAGTTTGCAAACCGGCACGAGATTGCGATAATTATTAAACCAACCGCTATTCTTTTTAATTAGCGGTTTCGATCGAAGGGGCCGGGGCATGAACTCAGATCGTCTTGCGCAAACCAGATGGCGACAGCACCAGCCTCCTGTAACGGCCCCCTCACAGTCTTCGACCTTCGTGGCTGGATCGCTGGACGACACGATCAAGCTTGAGAGCTTGCCTGGTTCTCGCACCGCTTCGATGGTGCGGCCGATCGTTGCTGAGCTACCACGGGTGAATATCGCCTCGGTTCGAGACCGTAATTTGATTTTGGAAAAGGCGTCGCGGGCCGTACCCAGTTGGCTCGTGAGTTTTTGTCTACATGTGTTGGTGATCGTGACGCTCGCCTTGTTTACCTTCGGTCAACAATTGCGAGAGTCGATTTCTTTGAGTGCGCTAGCCACGCAGAGTCCAGTTATTTCGGAAGACATTAAAGTCGATTTTAGTTCTCTTTCCTCCGGTAGCCCGCTTGCGGATGTGACCGACGAAGTCCAGATCGAAGCGGCCCAGGCGGATTTGGAGTTAGATACGAAACCCTCCACTCTGGATGGTTTGGGTCAGGTGATGGCGGGTAAAGATGACCGAATGGACGGTTCAGAATTTGTGGGCATCGGCGGCGATGGCGCGGCCCAACAGATGCTTGACCTGGAGGCAGACGCCACAAAGGCGGCCCAAACCCGGGCGAATTTCTTTGGACTGTCGGCCCGAGGCAACAGTTTTGTTTTTGTGCTCGATTGTTCGGGTAGTATGGGGGGAGAACGGTGGTATCTCACTGTCCAAGAGCTGCTACGATCCCTCCGAAGTCTCGATAAGGACACGATGTTTCTCGTGCTGCTGTATAGCGGCGATACTTGGGCCATGTTCAATACCAAGCCCGCCGACACGTTCTTGATCCCGGCAAGCAAGGAAAATGTTGATAAGCTGGAAGCGTGGTTGTCGCGACAATTTCCCAACGGTCCCACTTTTCCGATGCGGGCCATGAGTGTTGCGCTGCAAGCGAATCCGGACGCAGTTTTTCTGCTGTCCGATGGAGAATTTCAAGACAACACGGTTGAATTTCTGCAGTCGCAAAATGTAGTTCGCGATCTTGGAAAAGGCGAAATTCGCAAGATACCGATTCATACCATCGCCATGGACTTTACGCTGGGCATGCTCGCCTTGCGGCAAATCGCCTCGGAGAACGACGGCCAGTTCCGGATGGTGAATTCGCAATAACGGTCGATTCGTGTCGCGCTGGCACTGCCAAAACCTTTGTAAACGCGGCCTTTCGCGTGCTGCTGAGGCAAAAGAACCGCGATTCACCGTTGACCATGGCAAAAAGTGGCGATATCCTTAAGGCTTGGCGCGAAGCCTCAGGGCCTGTCGGCGAAACCTGCGACGAGTCAACAGACCACAGCCATCATGACCCGATTCGTCTTCGGTTGCGGAGACGGCGGACGGTCAGACAAGTGAAGCAAATTCACCTTGGCGAAAAAAGTGTGTAATGGCACAAGTGGTGTTGGATTCTGTCTCGAAAACTTTTGCCGACGGCACATCTGCTGTCGAGCAGTTGAGTCTTCGGGTTGATGACCGAGAGTTCCTGGTACTGGTGGGGCCCAGCGGATGTGGCAAGAGCACAACGCTGCGGCTGATTGCCGGATTGGAGCAACCGACATCAGGGCAAATTCGAATTGGCGAACGAGTTGTGAATGCAACTCCACCGCGCGATCGAGATATTGCCATGGTGTTTCAGAATTATGCTCTGTATCCGCACATGTCGGTTTACAGAAACTTATCGTTTGGACTTGAACTGAGATACGGAGGTAGCTTTGGTGCTCGTGTTTTAAGGCAACTGGTCAATCCACGGCGAGCGGCAGTATTGGAAGAGCTGCGACGCGGAATTGACTTGAAGGTACGACAGGCGGCTATGCGACTGGGGATCGAGTCCCTGCTAAATCGCAAGCCACATCAGTTGTCCGGCGGTGAACGCCAACGTGTTGCCCTAGGGCGCGCGATTGTGCGGAATCCGGCGGCATTTTTGTTTGATGAGCCTTTGTCGAACCTGGATGCCAAACTTCGGCAACAAATGCGAACCGAATTGAAACAACTACACCAGGGCCTCGCGGCCACCATGATCTATGTCACGCATGATCAGGTGGAGGCGATGACCTTGGGAGATCGGGTAGCGGTCATGGATCGTGGCCGGTTGCAGCAGATTGCTGAGCCGCAAACGATTTACGATCAGCCCGCCAATATATTTGTCGCCCGGTTTTTCGGCTCAACACCGATCAATCTGGCGTCTGGTCGCTGGGTCCGCAGCGAACAGGAAACGGTTTTTGAATGCGGACCAATCCGATGGAAACTACCTGCCGCACTCGCCAGCCTCCGGGCTACCAGCGGGACGGTGGATACAACCCTTGGGTTTCGAGCAGAAGACGTGATCCTGGTTTCGACCGACAATGCAAAAGATTCGCGGTTCAGCGAGACTCCTTTTGCAAAGGTGCGAATCGAAGCCATCGATCATTGGGGCGATTCAGCGGTCGTGCATCTGCAGGTTCCGGCAGGAGTTCCGGTTCCAGCAGCAGCAGCCAGTGGATCCAGAATTTGGTTCGCCCGATTGCCCAAAGGCAATTCGATGCGGATTGGGGACGAAGTGAATTTGTGCTTTGACCCCACCCGGTTGCTGTGGTTTGACACGGCGACCGAAAAAAACTTGATGACGTAAAGAATTTGGAATTAATCATGAATCCCAGTGAAATTTTGCGAATCGTTGACTCGCTGCATCGCGACAAGAATATCGACAAAGAAGTCGTGTTTCGCGCGATCGAGTCTGCGCTGGTCTCCGCTGCTCGCAAACATTTTGGCGAAGAAGCCGATATCGAGTTCTTGATCGATCGCATTTCCGGACAAATCGCCGGTCGCCATGGCCAAACCGAACTCGACCATGAAGAAGTCATCGGTCGAATCGGGGCTCAAACCGCAAAACAAGTCATTATTCAGAAAATTCGCGAGGCCGAACGAGACTCCCAAGTCAGCGAGTTCAACGAGTTGGTCGACGAAATGATCTCGGGAACCGTCAACCGGAATGAAGGACGCGTGACAACAGTGACGCTGGGCACGGTTGAAGCCATTCTCCCCCGCAGCGAACAAATCCCCGGTGAGAATCATCAGCCGAACGAACGCATTCGTGCCATCGTCACGGAAGTTAAACCACAAGGCAGCCGCGTGAAGGTTGTCCTCAGTCGGACCCGGCCCAAGCTGGTTCAGCGCCTTTTCGAACAGGAAATTCCAGAAATCGCCGAAGGCGTGATCACAATCAAAGCCATTTCGCGCGAACCAGGACATCGTTCCAAGGTCGCAGTCAATAGCGTCGACACCAAGGTCGATTGTGTGGGCGCTTGCGTCGGTGTTCGCGGGAATCGAATCAAATCAATCATTGACGAGTTGGCGGGCGAGCGCATTGATATCGTTCGATACAACGAAGACCCCCAAATCCTGATCCGCAATGCCCTGATGCCAGCCGAAGTCGAGGAAGTGATTCTCTGCCGGATGATGGGACGCGCCATCGTTCTGGTTCGCGAAGACCAGTTGTCTCTGGCAATCGGCAAACGCGGTCAAAATGTTCGCTTGGCCAGCAAGCTGTGCGGTTGGGACATCGAAATCATGACCCAGGACGAGCTGGAAAAACAAATTGAACGCGCCGTGGCAGGCTTCAGCCGTATCGAAGGCGTTACCGAGGAACTGGCAAATCAATTGGTCGGCGAGGGTTATCTGTCCTATGATGACTTGTCGGTGATCGAGCCTGACGACCTGATGTCGATGGGCAGTTTGACAGCAGAACAAGTCGATCAGATCGTCGAGCAAGCGGAAATTCTGGCTGAGCAAGCCGAAAACACGCAGCATCAAACTCGCGCGCGATCGCCTGAATTTAATGAAGGAACTGGCGGACCTCCCGAACCTCGTGAGGGCACGTAAAGTCAGATTCAGTGTTTGAGCGATTTCCAGACTACGCGGTTGCCGTCTGAATTCGTCCAAACTAAGGAGTAAAGGTATGTAGCAACAAGGCAACCGTTTGGCGACCCAACGCCAGACACTTAGAAAGGTATAGCACGTGGCGTTACGCATCTACGCGTTCGCGAAAGAACTCGGACTGGACAACAAACAATTGCTGGATATCTGCGAACAGGCAGGTGTCAAAGGCAAGGGTTCTGCGCTGGCCAATCTGGAAGATCATGAAGTTGACATCATCAAAAACTTCATGTCCAGCAAGGATTCCTCAGCAACGTCCAAAGCCAGTCCGGCCGCTGGCCCTGCCTTGGTTGAGCCTCGACGTGATGACATCATCCCCAGTCGTGCTGCACCTCTCCGCGATTTGACTGCCCCCAAGTCCCGAAAGAAGGAAACAACTTTCGAGCCGCAAGAGGCGGATGACGAGGTTGCTTTGTCAACCGACTTCGTCTCGGAAACCGTTGCCGAAACAACTCGTAGTCCATTGTCGCGACTGAAAGGCGATCGCTCCACCACTTCGCCGCCGCCGGAAACCACAGATTCGGAACCGCAGAGCCCGACGGTTGAAAGCCCGACTCCAGATCGAATGGCACCGGAACGAGCAACACCGTTACGACCATTGCAGAACATTCAACGGGCCAAGGATCCGTCCAAGTCCGCGCCGTTGGCAGGCAAAAAAGATCGCACGAAGAAATCGAATTTCAACGTCGCATCAATTGCCGCAATGCCCGACGTCAAGCAACCTTCGTTGACCACCCGGTCGGACGTTAAAGTCCAAAAGCCGGATATCGCGATTCCGCATGACGCAATCGCCAAAGCCCGATCCGGTGCTGCTCCCCTGGAGCAATTCACGAAACATACCAAGACCAAAGACAAAGACAAGAAAAAAGGGAAGGGTCGCGACGACCTACCTTCTATCGTTGACGCAGTTCCTCTGCCGGCGAACACCAAAGTTCGCGGGAAGTTTTACAAACCAAGTGCAGCGGATGATGCCGCCGAACTCGGCTCCACCCGCCAACACCGTGACAAGGGACGTGGCCGCTCAGTCATTGGGCTCGATGGCGAAGAGGAACGTTACCGCAAACGTCGTGGGGATCGCAATCGCCCCAAACGCCAGGCGATCACAGCGCCGCGCAAGGAAAACGTCACCCTCCAATTGCCCTGCAACGTTCGGACTTTTTCCGAAGCTGCCGGCGTGTCGGCCGTGCAAGTTTTGTTGGTCTTGCCAAAACTCGGAGAGAATGACGTCAAAAATATCAACTCCGAGTTGTCGTTCGACGTTTTGGAACTACTGCTCGACCACTTTGACATTAGTCATGTCGATCTGAAATTGCCCGAGTCTGTCGAAGACCGGTTCATGGCCCAGGTTAACGCCGATCACGAAAAGGCACAGAATTTGATAACTCGCCCGCCGATTGTCACTTTCCTCGGTCACGTCGACCACGGGAAAACCTCGCTCCTCGACACCATCATCGGCATCGATGTTGTCTCGGGAGAAGCTGGCGGGATTACCCAGCACATCCGGGCCTATCAAATTGAGAAGGACGGTAAGAAGATTTCTTTTGTCGATACTCCCGGCCATGAAGCGTTCACCGAAATGCGGGCGCGGGGTGCCAACGTCACCGATATTGCTGTCCTCGTGATCGCTGCTGACGACGGTGTCATGCCGCAAACCGAAGAAGCGATTAGCCATGCCAAGGCCGCGAAAGTTCCCATTATCGTGGCGATGAACAAAATCGATTTGCCAGGCGCCAATCCAGATAAAGTTTATCAAGACTTGGCACGCCACGAATTACTGCCCAGCGAATGGGGTGGTGATGTGGAAGTTGTCAAAACCAGTGCAACGAAAAACATCGGCATCGACGACCTGTTGGAAACGATTCTGGTCACCGCCGAATTGCATGATTACAAGGCTGACGTGAAACGGGCCGCTTATGGAACCTGTTTGGAAGCGGAACAACAGCCTGGACGCGGCGTGATTGCCAAAATGATGGTTCAAGGCGGAACATTGCGACCGGGCGACATTCTCGTTTGCGGTAGCGCCTATGGTCGCGTCAAGGCAATGTACGACACGCTCAAGGTGACGCGCAAGGTCGACGAGGCTGGACCCAGCATGCCGGTGAACATTACCGGTCTCGATGAAGTTCCCGAGGCAGGCGACAAGTTTTATGTGTTGCCCGACATCGCGGAGGCCCGCGAAATCGCGATCCATCGCGAAAGCCGCAGCCGTCAGAAATCCCTGGGTGGCACTACAACCCGAGTTTCTTTGGAAGAATTCCAGTCCAAGTTAGAGGCGGGAACTCTGGGCAAAACGGAAGATCTCGTCACCCTGAATTTAATCATTCGCGCTGACGCCCGCGGTTCGATCGAAGCGATCCAAAAAGAGCTCTCCAAGATCGAACATCCGGAAATTCGCATCAATATTTTGCAAGCCCTGGTGGGCGGCGTTTCCATCGCCGACATACGTTTGGCCCAGGCTTCCCAGGCCGTAATCATCGGCTTCAACGTTGTGCCGGATGAAGCCGCACGGTCGCTCGCCGATGAACTGCAAGTCGAAATTCGTCGCTACGACATCATTTACAAAGTTTCTGACGATATCAAAGCCACCCTCGAAGGTCGCTTGAAACCCGATCGCCAAGTTGTCGAACTCGGATCGGCGATGGTCCTGAGAGTATTTTCCATTAGCCGTACCGGCACGATTGCCGGTTGCCGTGTCATGCGTGGCTCCGTTCAGCGCGATGGCCGAGTGCGGTTGATTCGCGATAGTCGGGTCATCGGTGAGTACGCCATGGAATCGCTGAAACGCGAGAAAGACGACGCCAAAGAAGTTCAACGCGGAATGGAATGCGGAATCAAGCTGGCCGGCTTTAACGATATCAAGGAAGGCGACACGTTTGAGATATTCAAAATCGAAGAGGTTGCCCGCACCCTGTAACCTGTACTTCATCGGACGTGATCCGTCGGATGTCGCAGATTTGGAGTTGCTCAAGTCATGAGTTCCCGTCGCATTTTAAAAGCCGCCGAAGCAATTCGAGAGGTTGTCAGCATGGCCATCCTGGTCGAGCTGAAGGACCCGCGCATCCAGTTTGTCACTGTCACGTTCGTCGAGGTCTCGCCCGACATGCGTCAGGCCAAAATTCACGTTTCAATCATGGGTGATGAAACCCAGCAACGATTGAGCCTGATCGGCCTGCAAAATTCAGCGGGATTTCTTCAACAGAAAATCAGCAATCGTCTGGATACCCGCTACACGCCGCGACTGACTTTTGTGCTCGACAAGGGAATCAAGAACGCGATGGCGGTAACCCGGATTTTGAACGAAGTCCTTCCCAAGTCTCCCGCTGTCGCACCGGATGACGACCTCCCCGAGGACTCGCCGGATAACGCCGACGAATAGTCCGGCAAAATCAATAACTTTTTTCAAAACATTTTCGCATAAGTCTGACTCAATTTCGGGACCCGTTTTTTATGTCATCTGCTACGCATCGCGCCGACAAGATCAACAAACTCTTCAAGGTCGCCAGGAAGTACCACCAGCCGGTGGAACCACCGTCGAATCGAACCGTCATCGAGCACTTGCTCTACAGTTGCTGCTTGGAAAACGCAACATTTGAATTGGCGGATGAGGTCTTCGCGCGGCTGCAAGAAGAGTACTTCGATTGGAACGAAGTCCGTGTGACCACGACCGCCGAGTTGGCCGAAGTAATGAAAAAACTGCCCGATGCCACCGAGGCCTCCAACCGAATTCGCAAAACGCTGCATGGTCTGTTCGAGGCACATTATTCGTTTGACATTGAGTTTTTACGCAAGGAAAACCTGGGCAAGGCAATTGAGCAAATCGAAAAGTATCGCGGGGTTTCACCGTTCTGTGTGTCTTACGTTTCGCAGTCGGTGCTCGGCGGACACTCGATTCCGATAGATGCATCGTTAATGCTGTTGATGCAGGTGATCGGCGTTGTCAGCGAGAGTGAGGCCGCATCCTTCCGGGTTACCGGTTTGGAGCGGACCATCCCCAAGAACAAGGGCATTGAATTTTTCTCGGTCGTTCATCAACTGGCAGTGGCCTTCCACAATAATTCTTTCAACAAGGACATTCGCGCGATTGTTCTGGAAATTGACAAGGATGCAGCGGAGCGATTCCCACGGCGCGGTGGACGCAAAAAGGCTGACGAGCCAGTAGCTGAACCCGAGCCACAACCGGCACCGACCAAAGGCAAGGCGACAGCACCCCCTTCTGCGGCAGCCAAAACCGCAGGAAAACCGAATATGCCTGAGAAGCCGCAGAAACCCGAAAAGGTCGACAAAAAAGCTACAGCCAAAGCGCCCTCCAAGGCAGTCGATAAGGCCTCCGCAAAAGCAATCGACAAAAAGAAAAAAGCGGTACCTGCGCCAAAGGCCCAACTCAAAAAAGCAAAGCAACCTCCGGCTAAAAAGCCAGCCGTGAAAGCTGCAGCCAAAAAAACGGTCAAACGTAAACCTCGGTAACCAGGCTTACGAGTTCACCGATTTTTTTCGATCGGCCGTTTGCCGGAAAAATCCTGGGCGCTCAGCCCGCATTATCCAGGACAAACGTATCCGAATGGTTGGATAGCGATTTCACGATGGAGTCATCGCAGGTGAATTCATGATTCGGAATTCATCGCTGAATAGCTTCTGCGAATGATCGCGCACAAAAAAAAGATCGGCCTGTCTTGGGAGACAGGCCGATCCACGCGAAAAATCACGAAAAGCAACTTTTGAAAGTTGCTGGGGATCCAAGGGGAACCACTAACGTCTTGCAGGACCGTTAGAAGTGTTTTTGCCGAGCGGGGCGGGAAACAAAACCGGGTCAATTTCTTGACGATTTGGTTCTGGAAGCCTCGCTGGAGTTGGTGTAGGCGCATTTAGTTGTTCTGGGCCAATGTCCCGCTGTTGGGCTGGATGAACAGGATATCCATGTTGAGGTCCATGGTGATGTCCGCACGAGGGGCAACCGACCCTGCCACAGCCACCGCATTCGAGTGGCGCGGGTACCGCAAATCCTTGGGTGTTGTCGATCCAAATCGAAGCATCGGGAGCGATCGTCGCACCTTGGCAGCTTGGACAACCTGCTCCACCACATTGGTTGCAGCCCATGCCGCCGCCGTTAATGCCATTCGGATTTTGATTTTGTGGATTTGTGAATGTTTCACCGTAAAAGGTCATATCAAAATAGCAGTTGATCGTATCCCAGAATTTCCGGAAGCCGTTGTTGCGGTTGCGATACAAGCTCGAGATATCACCCTGGAACTGATTGCAGTTTTGCGGGCCATCAATGCCAGTGACCTTACGGTTGATAATTCGTTGATAGGCGGTTTCAATCGCTACGCTATTCAGCCAGCCAATCGTGTCGGGGCTGACCAACGTGAAGTCGAGAACGCGCGATTCAGCATCGCCTTGGATCAATTCGACTCCGATGCAACCGACTCCATCAGATCCGGCCGCGACGAGCGAATAATCGCCTGGAGCCACCCCGAAAAATCGAAACACTCCAAAATTATCAGCCGAGACCACATGGGCCAGGGAGTTTTCCTGAAGGAGCATCACACGCGTCGCCCGCACATCGACGGGTCGCCCATTCTCTTTTTCATCGATCTGATGGATACGACCGACCAATTCACCATTCGGTCCCAACTTCGCAGGAAACGATTGAATGGTCGTCGCGGGGACTGCGGTTGGGCCGTGAATTGGCAGGCCTTCCATGCCGTAAAGCCACTTGGGATCTTCGGTACCTTCTCGCGAAACAAACGTACCAAAAATCCGGAACTGAACACTGGTCGAAAAATGACGAATCCAGTCGAGATTGATCGTGTTCTTGTTTTGAACCGCCCGGATGAGCAATTCGGAGGGCATCGTCTCGGCCGTCGAGGCCCGATGGTCGAGGATGTTCAGTCCAAAGGCGAAAAAGGCGTTGGGGCCGAAACCGACCAGCGAATAACTGCCTTCCACGAGATTGTTGAAACTAAAATTGCCTTCTGCGTCCGTGCGGGTTTGATTGACGATCTGACCACGATGAAGCAATGAAATCAGCACATTGCTGATATCCGCGCTTTGGGAGGGGACCAAACGGCCATTCAATAAACCCGCGGGCGTCAACATGACCCAATTGGATCGCAGAGTTTCACCTAGGCCATTTTCTTGCGAAGCGTCAGCCTCTTGCCAACCCGCGAATTTTTCCCGCACGAAGTACTTCTGAACGGGCGCCTCTTCCTCCTTTGCAATTGCCTTTTCGTCGGCCCGAATTCCAGAGTCGAGAGGGCTTTTGGTTTCTTGACCAATCACCGGCGCTGAAACTGGAAACACAACGGCGGTTGCAAAAACCACTTTGCAAACTAGTCTCCACCAACAATCTTTGGTCATCTTGATTTCCCTAAACCCTGGCGCATGGTCTTTGCCTGCAATTACTCCATTGGTTTCGGACCAAGACGATTCAGCGGTCAATCGGCATTTGCCCGGAAACAACTAATTCCCATGAATTTCGGCCAATTGTGTCAGGCGGTCAAAAGATGGGGATTGAATGCGTTGCGCTTCGGAGGGCGGTTTTGCGCATCAGGCAAGTCTGGAAAATGATGCGTGTAAGTTGTGTTGTAGGGCTTCAATCGGTTACGGCTTTCCCCAGCTGTCAGGATTTGCCGACTTGTGAAACTTTTCCGGCGGTCAACGCAATGCGCTTTCGAGTTGTTCGATCCGCACAAGTGCCTCAGCCAATTTCGCCTCTAACGATTCCACACGGCTCGCCAAACTGTTGGCTTCGCCAGGACTTTCCGATTTTGGCTCTTCACTGGTGGCCAGCTCACTGGCAACCTGCAAACGTACCTTTTTGAGTTCTTCGAAATGATAAAGATTGTGGGTGACCATTTGCCCCCGACCCGGCGGAGTCAACTCGACAATGAGATCTTTGCGAATCAACCCGTCAACGACCGGTCGCAGTTCGTCCTGACTTGCAATCTCATCCATCCGGGAAGCGCGAGCCCGCAAATCTCCCAGCGTTTGTTGGCCGCGGAGCAAAAGCTCGGCCATTACCGCCAGTTCCAGTTTTTCAACTCCCAGCCACTCGTAGAGCAAGTGTTTGTATTTAGGGACGCGTCCATCGCCGTGAACCTCCATCACCGCGCGGCATTGCCGCAGTCGATCCAACGCCTTTTGCACTTCCTCTGGCGATAAATTCATTAACGGATAGCGATTTGATTTTTGATTACAGGCGGTGGTGATGGAATTCAGGGTCATCGGGTAGTTGTCTTGCGTCGTCTTGGACTTCTCAACCAGTACTCCGGCAACGCGTCGCTCCGTGCGATCCAGCTCGCGCCAGGTTCGTTTGGCTTCCGGAATTGCTTGCTCGTTGTTCATCCTGCCTGCTCTCCTGCGGTCGAATATTCGATTGGTGGTTCGGAGTAGGCCCCGAACAGGTTATGGAGTATTTTAGGGCGTTTGGCATTCGATGTCAGTGACCGAGTGCAGGACAAATTCGTTTTAGTGCCGTTAAACGAGAATTCCCCGGAGATGGGCCCGCGATATGTTCAATCTCGTCAAGTGGCAAGGCGTGTTGTCGGGTTCTGATCGCTCGGCCAAAGGCTGGTTGCTGCGCGGGCTACTGACGATCGCATCATGGCCGTATGGTTGGGTGATCCGTTTTCGCAACTGGCAGTTTGATCGAAGCTGGAAAAAAAATTCTCGCTGTGGATTACCCGTGATTTCGATCGGCAACCTGACGACCGGGGGCACCGGCAAGACGCCGTTGGTGATTTGGTTTGCCGAGCAGATACGCGCCCAAGGTATTCGCGTCGCCATCTTGAGTCGAGGTTACGGCGCGGTCGGTGAAGGTGAAAATGACGAAGCCAGAGAATTGGCCGAGCGTTTGCCCGACGTTCCAAACTTGATCGATCCTAGTCGCGTACGCTCGGCCCGGCTTGCTCGAGAAGAGTTGGAAATGCAAGTTTGCATTTTGGACGACGGATTCCAACACCGTTATTTGGCTCGTGACCTGGATGTGGTGTTGATCGATGCCACGTTGCCGTTTGGTTTCGGTGCGATGCTTCCGCGTGGTTTGCTTCGGGAACCTGTTAAGGGGTTGCGCCGCGCTAATCTTGTCGTCATCACTCGGACGAATGTCGTGACTGACGATGTCCTGACGGGTATTGAACAAACGATTAGGAAATGGAATCCCGTTGTTCCGGTCGCCCGCAGCATCGTCGAGCCCCGATCCTGGCGACGGGCCGATGGCGAACGAAAAAAGATTGACGAATTGTTGTTGGACAAGGTCTTTATGCTGTGCGCGATCGGCAACCCGTCAGGCTTTCGAGCTTCAATAAATCAATTGAGGGCGAATGTCGTGGGCGAGGCAATATTTCCCGATCATCATCACTTTAACAATGCCGACTTGGCTCAAATCGAAACCCGTGCGAAAGAGGCAGGCGCACAAATCATCGTTTGCACCGTAAAAGACCTCGTAAAGATCAATCGAAACCGTTTGGGCGATTGCCCGATTTGGGCTCTGGAAATTAGCAGTCGTTTCGTATCGGATGAAGACACGGTAATTACTTTACTGCAGCGAGTCTTGGCCGCCATTCCGCCAGACGATTAAGTTTTCGCGGAATTTCGCGGAAAGTCCGCTTACGCGGCGTGCTTTTCTTGAACAGCCGATTCTCCCTGTTCGGTTGGAACCATGGCCCTCAGTTCTTCCAGGATCGGCCCGCGTAATTGTCGTCCCAGTTCTTGGAAGATGCTGATGACCGTTTGCGCGTCAAGAATTCGATGGTCAAAGGTCAGCAAAGTATTCGAAATGCCGCCTTTTGAGATTACGTCCACTCCCAGGCTTGTTGTATTGGGCGAGACGAGAGAAGTGCCATAAGCTTCGCGGAAGCATGAGATGCTCATCCCGAAGGTACCCATATGCGAAGCGGCTTTGCGAACCCACACATCACGCATCAAAAACCAGGCCATGCGACGGAGGATCAAGGGAGCTTTGGCGAAGCGAATTTGATGCCGAAATTGTTTGACGCTCTCAACCGGGCCGTCGCGGTATTCGTCATATCGTTTTTGCAATTCAAGCAATGTCTCTTCCTCGGGCTCATTGAACCTTCCAAAGAATAGGCGATCTTCGCCCTTGTACTCGCGACTGAAGGTCATTAAACAAACATTCTGAGGATGTTGATACACGTGAGGCCAAGGCCAGCGGACGTACAATTGGCGCAGTTCGGGCCGCGCGATTGCGACTTGCGCATAGGCCTTCATCAGCAAGACGTTCCAGGCAATTCGTGGCCGCACCAATTTGCGGACTTCAGCAAGTTCGCGCACGTCCAGTTCAGCTCCTGAGCCAGCCAGCGGAACTTTTTTCGCCAGGTGAATTATGTCGCAGACTAGCTTGCGACCGTCACTTAACTTGCGCCATCTTGATTCTGCCATCCTTGGCCTCCGTCGTGATTCGAGTCCGCAGATTCTGCCAATAGTTGATGATTGCGGCAACACGAAACGAATCGTCGGCCATCTCGCTAGCGTTGCCGTCGACCGTCTTCTGGTGTTTCCGCAAAAAACTTAAACCCATAGAATGCCAGCAACCTGCAAGATTCGGCAATCCTGGCAAACAAGGCGGCATCGATGAGCGATTCGAAAAACTACCGTAACCGACAACTTTCCAACCATGAGCTTCATCCCGAAACTCAAATGATGGGATACGGTTACAGTCCCCATCTGTCAGAGGGAGCTCTCAAACCGCCAGTCTTTTTAACGTCGACTTTCGTTTTCAAGAATGCTCAAGCGGGCAAAGACTTTTTTGACTTCACCTCGGGTCGTCGCACGCCGGGTCCTGGTGAAGAAGCGGGACTGGTCTATTCGCGATTCAACAACCCCAACCTTGAAGTGTTAGAGGACCGACTCTGCTTGTGGGAAGGGGCAGAGATGGCCGGCGCTTTTTCGTCGGGAATGGGAGCCATCTCGACTGCCATGTGGGCGTACTTGCGGCCGGGCAACGTGATCATGTTTTCTTCGCCAATCTACGGCGGGACGGAAACGCTTCTTGACAAGGTCATGATCAATTACGGGATCATTCCGGTTCCGTTTTATGACGGAATTAACCACGCTGAGCTTGATCGAGTCGCGGAAGAAGCGATGTCGCGTGGCAAGGTCGGTATGATTCTGGCAGAAACACCGGCCAATCCGACCAACGGTCTGATGGACCTTGCCTATTTGCGAAAAATTTCTGAACGCATCGGCGAGCGCCAGGGGGGCAGTCGTCCCCCGCTGATGGTGGACAATACGTTCCTCGGCCCTGTCTACCAACATCCGCTGCAGCACGGTGCCGACGTTGCGCTGTACTCGCTGACCAAATATGTGGGCGGCCACTCTGACCTCGTGGCGGGTGCCATCGTCGGTACTAAAGCCGCTTGCCAGCCCATCCGCTCCTTACGCAGCGCATTGGGAACGCAATTGGATCCGAACAGCGCCTGGATGTTGCTGCGTTCATTGGAAACCATGAGCTTGCGAATGTCACGCGCTAACGAAAACGCCAAGGTAGTCGCAAAGTATTTGTCGGAGCATCCAAAAATTGACAAGGTCAACTACTTGGGATTCCTCAAGCCTACCGATCCGGCCTACGAAGTCTTCCAACGTCAGTGCCTCGCGCCCGGATCGACCTTTTCGTTCTACATCAAAGGCGGAGAGGCTGAAGCCTTCCGCATGCTTGATCAATTACAAGTCATGAAACTGGCCGTGAGTTTGGGAGGCACCGAAACGTTGATTAGTCATCCGGCTTCCACGACTCACTCGGGAGTCCCGCGCGAAACGCGTCAACGCCAAGGTGTTACCGATGCGATGATCCGGATCAGCGTCGGCATTGAACATCCCGACGATCTCATATTGGATTTGGAACAAGCTTTGCGATTTGTCTAAACCAGGTCAGTCCAGGCAAAGAAGATCAGACAGTCGTCTTCGGAAACCGCATTCGGATTCCGCAAAGTGCAGTGCCCGGTCACCGAGTCACGTACAAGTCTCAATGAAGGTCACGCGAACGCCGTCGTCTGTAAGCGATTGAACAACCCAGCAGCGAGATCAACGCGACTGATGATGGTTCGGGCACCGCCGCAGTGAACAGGCCGATCCCTTGGTTGCCGCCGAAACCTTCGTAAGTGATGAACAAATCGGTGCCGCCAAAATTCCCGACCAGACTCCCCTCGCTCAGGCCATTGAACTGGCCGAACAGATCACCGTCGACATCCGCGAACAGAAACTGCATGTTACTGCCGAGGACAAAACTATCCCACAAGAACACGTTGAGCGAGCTATCGCCCAGGAACAAATCGCCTCCGATGAGAAGCCGGTCGAAGTCGGCAAGTCCCAACCCGCCAAGTTCGATCATGGTCGATGCACTGGAGGAAAGCACGAGGTCGCCGCCAAAGCTCATGGTTCCCGGGCTGTTGCCCGGACGCAGGTCGCCTTCCAGGAATACAGTTCCCTCCCCAACAAACGATCCGGCACCTGATACTTCGCCAAAGAAGACCGTCGAACTGCCAGCCGATGTCCGAACAGTCCCGGCGTTTTCCTGGTAAAAGTCGTCATAAAAGGTCGTCGTGCCGTTGCCGCTGGTCACGATCGTGGCACCTTCGGAGTTGTAAACGTCGCCGACGATATCCGTCGATCCATCGCTGAAGGCCATCACACCTGCGTTGTACCAACCAGTGTTGGCCACAAACTGGCCGCGCCCCCAGATGAAACCGTCATATTCGTTTCGTACGTGATTGGCGATGAAGGAATGGTCAAAGTTCTTGACCTCCCCTCCCGCTTCATTCACAAAATTTCCCGCAAAGCGGACTTGTCCGCCAAAGATGTTGATTTTTCCGGCGTTCGTTCCACTCCCGGCAAATCGCATCCGTTCGTTTCCATCCGTTTCGACTTCACCCGACGACGTGTTTGTCAAGCTGGTTCCGAGCACAGCGTTTCCATAGAAGCCACCGGAATTGACGAGATTGACATCAGTCATATCCAGGCTCGGATTTTGAAGCCCAATCAGCGAGGCAACGTTGGTGTACCCGGCGTGATTGACAGTTCCTGCAAGCGAGCCACTGGTTCCGCCAATTCGCCCGAAGCTGGCAAGCGAAGTTGTTCCGAATTCAAATCGGCCTCCACCCATTGTCACGGCACCATTGGTTCCGATCGATGTCGTCGTGCCGACGGTCACCAGACCGCCGTCGTTGACATTCAGCGTCCCGGTCCCAGGAACCCCGATATTCAGCAATCCGGACATCGCCCACTTCGAGCCTGCGCCAGTCACCGTCACTGTGCCGGTGCTCCCGGATGTATGGCCAACGAATCCGTTGGTACTGGTAACCACGCCTGCTTCTTCGACATTGAGCGTGCCGGTGCCCAGATGACCCACATACAGACTTGCTGAATTGTCCCACCGTGATCCGCCGGTCACAGTCACGGCGCAGGATGTGCCGGTCTGGCCGAAAGGGTCGTAGCCGATAAAGCCATCGGTATTGGTCACCAAGCCTCCACTTTCGACGTTCATTGTGCCGTTGCCCCCCTGAAAACCCAAATACAGGGCGCCGGAACTTTGCAGCTGCGAGCCACTGCCGCTCACCGTTACGAAACCTGTCGAACTAATAAAGTCACCGATCCTGGTATTGGTACTGGTAACCACGCCGCCGTCCAACACGTCCAGCGTGCCGATGGTACCAACAGTAGTGGAGTCGCCCACAAACAGTGAGCCTGAGTTATTCCACTGCGCGCCAATACCGCTTACTGTTGCCTGGCCCGAGCCGTTGTCTCCTACGATACCATTCACACTTGAAACAACGGCGTTGGGACCCGTGACATTCAGGGCGCCAGAAAAGGAGACTCGCAAATTACCGCCGGAAGTCAATCGTGATCCGGCCGGGTGAAGTCCATTGATGTTCAACACTCCACTCTTGAGGTACACTTGCCGCCGGGCCAGGAGATGCAGACCGTTGAGCGTCAGTGTGGACGAATTCGAAACCTCAAAGCACTCACCAAAATTTTCCCCGAGCACCTCCAGCTGATATTGCTGCGCAGGGTTGACATTCGCGAAAGTCACATTTTCACCGCCTTCCACATACAAGCGCAGAACGGTTGGAGAAATTGCCGAAGTGTTTGGATTCCATAACACGTGGTATGCACCGCCCGTGCTGAATATCAGTGAGTTGCCGGGCCCGGGAAGCGCGTTGGGAGTCCAATTGAGCGGGTTTTCGAACCAGGCATTGGAATTGGTCGGGTTGTTCCATCCGATGAACTGGGCATGAACTGGCAGGGCCTGACTGCTGATGGCGAGCACAGACGCCATGATGACAAGGCGAAAGACGGACAGGCTACCTCTCCGGTGCCTGGTGGATGGAGTCGGCCGGAACAACGAGGCTGGGTCGCGAGTGATGGTCGATTGAGTCATGGGTTTCTCCTGGTTTGGGTTCTTGAACAACTGGTCAACCGGGACAGTTCGCGGCTGATCGAAAGCGATTCCGTAGATGGCAATTGAGTTTGATTTTGGCGAGCGGCAGGGCGTCAGCCCTCCGTGTGCGTCGCTCCACTCTCAATTTCTGACAAAACCCTGGCGACATCGGCACCAAACTCGCCGCCGCCGGCCGCGCGGACGTCTGTGCCCTCGCGCGCGGCGCCACGTTGGCGGCATTGCGCGAACACGGCTGGCGGCTGC
>JBEBGH010000083.1:0-17897 GCA_040081565.1 Pirellulaceae bacterium | reverse complement strand
GAAATAGCACGATCGAAAAATACGCCGGGAAGAAAATCAAGGCGATCGAGGTCGTGGCGAAATTGCAGGTCGGTCTCGTCGCGCCAGACATCGAAGGTCCAGACATTGAAGGCGAGAAATTCAAGTTGAGCGATTACCGCGGTAAAGTGGTAATGCTGGATTTTTGGGGTGATTGGTGAGGCCCGTGCCGGGCAATGTACCCCCACGAGCGGTCGCTCGTAAAACAACTTGCAGGTAAACCATTCGCAATTATCGGCGTCAACAGCGATAAAGACCTCGATGTCCTGAAAGAGCGAATCAAAGAAGAAAATATTTCGTGGCGAAGTTTCCGCAACGACGAAGGAACCGACGGCGTCATTTCCGAAAATTGGGCAGTGGCCGGCTGGCCGATGGTCTACATTCTCGACGAAAAGGGAACAATCCGTTGGAAAGGCCATGGCGGCCCAATCGACGACGTGATTACAGAGCTTCTCGGCGAAATGGGACACAAAGTCAGCATCGTCCATGAAGACGAAGAGAAGGAAGAAGAGCCCAAGGACGAAGGCGAAAAAGAAAAAGGCAAGAAAGCTGACAAGGATAAAGACGCCGATAAAAAAGGCGACTGATCTGCAGCCGTAATCGCTATTTGAATTTTTAAACAACCAACACCTGACTCGTTCAGGTGTTTTTTTTGCGCAGCAGTCCCAATTCTTGGCAGAACCGGCTGCCCGCCCACGGGACGTGAAAGCGCAAGCCGAACTATATCCTGCCGACAGCCATTCCCTACGGGACGCGAAGGTAATAACGCCACGCAATTCTGCCGACAGGGCGTCCCTATGGGACGCGAGGGTGAGGGCGCCGCGGATTTCTACCGACAGTACATCCCTACGGGACGCGAGGGTGAGGGCGCCGCGGATTTCTACCGACAGTCCGTCCCTATGGGACGCGAGGGTGAGGGCGCCGCGGATTTCTACCGACAGTACATCCCTACGGGATGCTAGGTTGAGGACGCCGCGGATTTCAACCGACAGTCCGTCCCTATGGGACGCGAGGGTGAGGGCGCCGCGGATTTCAACCGACAGTCCGTCCCTACGGGACGCGAGGGTAGTGACGCAGCGGAATTCTAAGCGCAGTTCTTCCGAATTGAGGGTGAGAACGCCAGGCAATCTTGCCGACCGTTAGTTGTTACGGAACATGAAGGTGCGATCCGCGACAGCTCTTGCCCGATGAGCCGCAAACAATACCAATCCGAATCGGGCGATTCCTTTGGGAACGCAACTGTCCCGTAGGGACAATCTGTCGGTAGGACACCAATTCAATTGTTAATTGCGTCCCGTAGGGATGCCCTGTCGGTAGTTGATTGCCTTCTGGAGGCTCTAATCCCTCATTCCGAATGTAAAGATCTCAACGAAAAATCCGACTTGTTGGTCGAGATTTGCTCGTGCAGCACATTCAAATTACGCCCAATATCGAATTGCGAACTAAATGTTTTCATAGCGTCCGTGTGGCAAAAAACGACCAAATTCCGCTTGTAAAAACATGAAACGAATTCAAGAAATTTATTCGTCAGTTTCCTTCACCCGCAGTTGTTCGGATGGCGAGTTCATCGTTTGCGGCATCAAAAGAGCAGGAGGAGAGAACTGGGTTTTCTCTTCCGAACGCGGCGCAAGTAGATTTTTGAAACAACTGAAAGAACACCTCGGCATTTCACCAGAGTTGTGGGAGGAGTTGGTAGATCAAGCCGAAGCCAATGTGTACAACTATCTGTGGATCGCGAAAGGATATTCTCCAGAGCCCTTTCCGTCATGGGACACGAACCCAGTTGTCGTTCACCCTTTGATGAGTCGGGCATCGCCGCCAGAGGGGTTCATGGAGTTGGACGATACAGAAGATGATTCCTTGCTCCCGCGAACCTCGGATGCAACTGAAATCAAGCAACTTCGGAACGCTTTGTTTATGGCATTGAAGCGGTCGGCTGCTCTCGCATCCAAGGAGTTGGGAGACGAGTCGATTTACTCTTTTGGACTCTATACCACCCGCGAATATCGGTATGTCGTCGATTACACAATGACCGAACAGGCACTCGAGGCAACTTCGAAAAAGTACTTGCGGAAAAAAACTTACAAAACGGAATGGGGATCGCTGGCGGTTGCCGAGCAGGCACTGAAGTGGAGTACGCCGGACTCACCTTACGTAGCGAGATACGAGTCGCATTTTTCCAAGGCTCAGTCAGTTCTAGATAATTTATGGCTCAAATGGGACGAAGAAGAACGCGATTACAAAGAAAGTATTGCCAAGGTTCATGAGGCTTTTGCCTGGGCATTGAGCAAACTTTCTCGTGAGGTACTGCCTGGCGATTCGTCGATTCTCCTTGGCATCATGATGGGAGATCAGAGCGACGCCGAAAAACTGATCAACTTAATGGAGCTCAATCCGGGCGCGTCCATGCGACGGATTCGACGCGAGCTTGAAGTTGACAGCGACGAACTGAAACAACTCCGCCAAGACCGCTTGGGGAACCACTAGTTTGTGCACTCAATTTACTGGCACGCCAGACCCGAGAAACTATCGCGAACTTGGTAAAAGGTTGTGGTGACTCACCTCTCAGCGTCATACTAGGGTTGCTTAGGCCGTGACTTCCGTACAATAGACTTAGGTCCAATTGGCCGATTTTTTCTGGGTCTTCAAGCATGTTTCAGTCGTTGCAAATCCTGTCGCTTTCGCCAGCGAATAAAGTACAATCCCGACGGCGGGATCGAGGTGTGCGAGCAGATTTTTGCGACTATTGTCAGTTGATTACGCGGCACTACGTTCGCTCGATTGAAGATTCCACAGCCGTGCGCGGAGTCGATTTGACGAGTCGCACCATTTCTTTAGAGCAACATTGCGAGATCTGCCGAGCGGTTTCGGTGATCGATCGGCATGCTGTTCGAGTCCCGACGGCTGAAGCGGCGACGTGGGATATTCAGCGTTTGGTGACGGCAACGAATCGCGAGCTAACCGGCGATGAATCGACCGAAGCGATTGTCGAATCGATTTCGTCGACATCCGATTCCAGTCGTCGGCTCGCGATGTTGAATTCGTTTGCCTATTTCGCGAATGACTTTTTGACGGAGTTGCGGAATCACCGCTGGCGGCTGTACTGGGCGCTGGTCGCGAAGAGTTTCGTCGTGGGTTTTTTAGGGATCAAATTTTTTGGCTTTGGGGTGGGGCTGTTGCCGGTAATCGCGTTGGTCTCGATTTTCGGGCTGGTGATTCAATCGAGTTCTCGACGCTCGGTTCGCGAACAGATTTGGGTGAGGCTGGTTTATTTTCTTTCGTGCACAGGGATTCAATTATCCGAGTTGGTCGAATTCGTCCACTCCCGGCGCGCTTCATTGTTTTTGATTGCACGTGAGCTTGATCTTCTCAAGCGGCAGCAAGAATTGCAGACCGGTAGCGCGTTTTGGAATCGACATTCCCTCAAGCCGCGACGAGATTTTTTTCAACTGAATATTCCTCGCTGAAGTGAACGAAAATTCTGCCCCCGCACTGAACTCGCGGCAATTTTGCCTGTAAGATTATCGTTTTCTGGCTCTACGACTTTTCAAAACGGTGCAGGCGATAATGGCAGAAGTTGAGTATTTGACCTTTCCTGTTGAAAAACTGATTGAGTTTTCGCAGCGGACGTTTCAACATTTCGGAGTTCCCCAAGCAGACGCGCGACTGGCGGCCGAGGTTCTCGCCCGCAGCGATCTTCGCGGGATCGAGTCCCACGGCGTTGCTCGCCTGCACACATACTTCGACATGCTGCAGCTGGGGCGAATCAATCCCTATCCGACCATTTCGATTGTGCGCGAGTCACCCAGTACCGCGACGGTGGACGGCGACAATGGGCTGGGACTGGTCGTGGGTCCCCAGGCAAATCGAATTGCCATGGACAAGGCAGACGAGGTTGGATCCGGCTGGGTCAGCGTGCGCAACACGAATCACTTTGGCATCGCTGGTTACTATGTCCTGGAGGCGCTCAAACGAGACTTGATTGGTTGGGCGATGACCAACAGCACGAAGCTGGTCGCGCCGTTGTGGGGTGGTGAACGGATGTTGGGCACGAACCCGATTGCGATTGCCTTCCCAGGGAAAAAAGAGCCGCCGATTGTCATCGACTTGGCCACCAGTGCTTGTGCCTACGGTAAGGTTGAAATGGCACGCCGCAAACAGCAGTCGGTTCCCGAAGGTTGGATTATCGACTCGCAAGGTTTGGTCTCGGAAAATCCGCAAGACATGATCGATGGCGGGGCCCTGTTGCCACTGGGGAGCTTTCGGGAAATGGGCGGCCACAAGGGCTACTGCCTGGCGACGATGGTCGACATTTTGTGTTGCGTTTTGAGTGGGGCCAATTGGGGGCCATTTGCGCCGCCATTCGCGTTGCGGCAAGAAATTCCGACTCGCAGTGTTGGCAAAGGGATCGGGCATTTCTTCGGCGCGATGAAGATCGATGCGTTTATCGATCCCGACGAATTCAAATCACAAATCGACGAATGGATCGCAGTCTTTCGCGCGACGAAACCGCAACCCGGCTCGCCCGGCGTCTTGATCCCCGGCGACCCAGAACGTGAGGCCGAAACTATTCGGCAGACTCAAGGAATTCCGTTGGTGTTGCCCGTCGTGGAAGAACTTCGCGATATCAGCAAGCAAACGGGCATTCCCTTTGAGTAGCAGTCTTTTTGCATGGGTCGCGACTCAACGTTGGTCAATTAGGTTGTAGAATTCAAAAAACTAGAAGCAATCTTTTTTTGTTACGGAACAACAAATGTACAGACTCGTTATCGCTTTCACGCTTTTTACTTTCACAGTTCACACGTTACCGAACACACTTGGACAAACCGACTGGCCGCAATGGATGGGACCTGGTCGGGATAATGTCTGGAATACAACCGACGTGCTGAACAAGTTTCCGGCCGGCGGACCGAAAGTCCTTTGGCGTACGCCAATTGCTGGAGGCTACGCCGGACCGGCGGTCGTCGGCGATCGAGTCTATGTCACCGACTACGTGACGAAAGAAAATGTGAAGGTCGACAACTTTGATCGCAAGGAATTCAGCGGCCAGGAACGCGTTCTGTGTCTCGATGCGAAATCTGGCAAAGAAATTTGGAAAAAGGAGTACTCGGTCAAATATACGATCTCGTATCCGGCCGGCCCGCGTAGCACACCGATCGTCGATGGCGACCACGTTTACACGTTGGGTGCGGAAGGTGACTTGATTTGTTTCGCGGCCAAAGATGGAAAAATCGTGTGGCAGAAGAACTTGCGAGAGGCTTACTCGACGAAGACTCCTCTGTGGGGTTATTCGGCCCATCCGCTAATCAACGGTGATCACCTGATTACGCTTGCCGGTGGTAACGGCTCACATGCAGTCGCGTTGAACAAGAAGGACGGGACCGAAATTTGGCGCACGGTTAGCGCAAAAGAACAAGGCTACTCGCCGCCCACGATCATCGAGGCTGGTGGCGAACGTCAATTGATTTTGGCCAATCCATCGTCGGTGACATCTGTTGATCCTGAAACAGGGAAGGAATATTGGTCGTTGCCCTACGAGGCGACCAGCGGATCGATCATCATGTCGCCGGTTCGAATTGGAGAGTACCTGTACATCGCGGGCTATTCCAACAAAAGTCTGCTCATCAAATTGGCCACTGACAAGCCTGGTGCAGAAGAAGTCTGGCGCGACAAGGCCCGCGAAGCGATCTCGCCAGTGAACGTGCAGCCTTTCGTGATCGACGATGTCGTTTATGGGTTTCATCAAAATGGCGAATTGGTGGCGTTGAAAATTCCCCAGGGCGAACGCCTATGGTCAACGCCGAAACCAATTGGCTCAAAACGTTTCGACTCGGGAACCGCGTTTCTGGTCAAGCAAGCCGATCGGTTCTGGCTGTTCAATGACATTGGTGAACTTGTCATTGCCAAAATCACCCCGGCGGGTTACGAAGAAATCGACCGCGCGAAAGTGATCGAACCAAGCAATCTCGCATTCGGCCGCAAGGTCGTCTGGAGCATGCCAGCCTTCGCCGGAACCAAGATCTACATCCGCAATGACGACGAAATCATCTGCGTCGACGTGGCCAAGTAATTACCGCCTCGGCGTTGTATGACGATAGGCCCAGCTCCGATTTGCATTTGGTGCATGCGCTACCGCAACCCGTTACAGATGGGAGATCCACCAACTTGCGTGCCCTTCCGAAACGGGATCACGGTTCGGGGCTGCCAACTACTGGACGACAACGTTCTTCGCCAAAGTCTTGAACCGTTCTCCATTCGACTGGACTACCGTGATAGTCACATGGCCTGTTTTGCTAGTGTTAATATCGCGTACCATGCCGTTCTTGCCTTTGTGGGTGCCGTCGACGACTTTGCATTTGGCGCCATCTTTCAATTGGCCAAGTGAATTGGACGCGTTGTTCTGTGTGGCTTTGCGTTTCATACCCTTCCTTTGTTCAAGCTTTGCTGTTTTGTGACTTTGTTTTGACGTCTTCAGGCCGAACGTCCCCTTTGACATCGACGAATTTTTGTCCAGACTCTCACTCACTCTGAATTTCACGATTCTCTTGATCAGGTTGTACGGAATTGGCAAGTCCAGGGGAAACTGAACGGATCCCTTTGCGCTGTTGTAGACGGAAAGTGCATCCTTGAACTGTTCGATTCCGGATGGCGTCGGGTAGAAGCCAATGTGCTTTGCAAACGCAGCAAAATGTACGAGATTTTCGCCCAGCACGAAGGTCGGAATACAGTACTTGATGGCCTCCTCCGCGTCGGGCGCGGCGTCGCCAATGATGCGCCGGATCTTCTGGAGGATCTCTCGCACGTCTTCCGGGAAACCGGAGATATACGCGTCTATAGTTGTGGGTGGCGATTCTGATTTCATAAGTGCTGGGTTGGTGGCATTGCCGACGAACGCGAACGCTTCGTGTATCCGTTTGTTTGAAGGCTTGTGCAAGCTGTGATTTACGCGGAACTCGTCATGCCAAGATAATTGATCGGATTTCCGCTTTTGGGACAGGTCGATCACCTTCGTTGGGCTCGAAGGTTCGCGTTCCGACGTGCCGTGACCATCGACATCGAAATGAAAATGCTCATGCCCGAAAAACAAAAAACGGACCGCGCAAGGTCATATTTCCTCTGGCGATCGATTTGAAGCGTCGCTCAATAAACCGGCGGCTGACTGCGTTGATTGTGGCGGCGTAAGGCGGGGTTGTCAACTTTTTTGGCTTGAAAGGAATAGGGTCAAAATCGGCAGCCGATGGTCAGGAAGCAAGCCGGAATGTTTGATCCAAGAGCCATTCCTATCAAATTACTGGATGAGTAGAATTCGAAATTCTCGCAACAAAGCGGGCGAAATTGTTTACATTCCAATCAACAATCTAAGGAATGGCTGTTTATGGCCCAATTTTCGATCAGAGCAATTCTGTTGATTTGCGTTTACAGCGCAATTTGTTGTTTGGTCTATTTGGTTCCCAGTCTTTGGGTTGGCTGGATGGTGGTAATTGCAACTGCGATTTGGATGTCTATCGCCATGGTCGCTGCGTTCCAGTCACGTGATCGATTCAAACTTGGATTCGCCGTAACGGGTTCCGTTTGGCTGATCATTTGGTTTGGATTTGCAGTCGAAACATCTAGGCCAATTGCCGTTTTTGATATTCGCGAGTTCATCTCCAAGATCATGACCGGCGGTAAATCGGTTCCCGAGATTGATCCAACACTTCCCACAACTACTTATGCTCGCCTGCATGATTTGTATACATCAGTAGACATAGCAGGTGTAGGTTCTAAACGACACATTCCCTTGTGGTTCAATTCAATTCGACTTTTTGTTTGTCTTTCTGCGTTGGTTGTGGGATGCCTCGGGGGCATCATTTTCCAACTTTGCGGGCAACGGCGGGAATCGGTTTAAGCAAAGAGACGATGTTGGCTTAACTCCAAGAACGGTCGCTACTACCCGCCTGAAGTCGTTCACGCCGCGGTCCCGCTCTACGAATGCGCGAAGGTCAATGTCGACCAATGCCGCACTTTTTCGCGGGTCGTTGTCAAAGCGGTCGTAGACGCTCATAATACGCGGTTTCACGTTCTTGAACCTGTTTCAGGGTGGACCTGGAAATGGGTGCCCAACAGGAGCGAATCCGCATTAGGGACTCCGATGCCAACCGAGAAGATCATCAATTTAGCCATTACTTTCGATGATGTCCTAATCCAGCCCAGTTACAGCGCGATCGTCCCCTCCGACGTCGATGTTTCCACCGCGCTTACTCGCAATATTCGACTCAATCTTCCTCTAATCAGTTCGCCTATGGATACGGTGACAGAGCACGCGATGGCGATTGCGTTGGCTAAAGTCGGGGGGCTCGGCGTCATTCACAAAAACATGTCGATCGAGGCTCAGACCGAGGAAGTCCACAAGGTGAAACGGAGCGCGAACGGAATCATCTTCGATCCGATTTCCTTGCCTCCCGATGCCAGCGTCGAACGTGCTCGCGAAATCATGCAGCAGCACAATGTTTCCGGAGTGCCGATCGTGCTAGCAGACGGTACGCTCGTGGGAATTTTAACGCGGCGTGACTTGCGATTCCTGGAGACGACGGATCAGACGGTTTCCGAGGTAATGACGCGGGATAACCTCGTGACAGCAACGGGGAATGTAACGCTTGAGGAAGCTGAGAAAATTTTGACGGCCAAAAAGGTGGAGAAACTTTTGCTGGTTGACGAAAATAGAAGACTGAGAGGACTTATAACGATCAAAGACATCGACATGATGAATCGCTTCCCCAATGCTTGCAAGGACAAGCAAGGGAGGTTGCGAGTCGGTGCGGCCATTGGCGTTCACGATTTCGAACGTGCCGCCGGGCTTATCGACAAAGGGGTCGATGTCTTAATCGTGGACAGTGCTCACGGCCATTCGAAAAACGTCATCGAAACCGTCAAACAACTGAAGAAGCAATTCTCGATCGATGTCATTGCGGGGAACATCGCAACGACCGACGGTTGTCAGGCACTGATCGATGCGGGGGCGGATGCTGTGAAAGTCGGGATTGGTCCCGGTTCAATTTGTACGACGCGCATCGTAAGTGGTGTCGGCGTTCCACAAATCACCGCGATTCAAAACGCTGCACTGGCTGCCGAGAAGGCGAAAGTTCCGCTCATCGCCGATGGTGGGATACGTTATTCGGGCGACATTGCCAAGGCAATCGCGGCCGGAGCTCACTCGGTCATGATCGGTGGCTTGTTTGCCGGACTGGCGGAAAGTCCTGGCCAGATGATTCTGTACCAGGGACGCTCGTTCAAGGCGTACCGCGGCATGGGGTCACTTGGTGCGATGGCGAAGGGTTCCAGCGAACGATATCGTCAGGCGAATGCCGGAAACGGAAAACTTGTGCCGGAAGGCGTCGAGGGCCGGGTTCCGTTCAAAGGTTCGCTTAGCGATTTCGTTTTCCAGTTAGTCGGCGGCGTCCGCGCTGCAATGGGCTACTGTGGAACGGAGACGATTGAGAAACTGCGCAAGGAAGCTCAGTTTATACAGGTTTCAGCGGCAAGTGTCCGGGAAGGTCACCCACATGATATCGCAATCACGCAGGAAGCACCCAATTACAGTTCAGAGTCCGTCTCGTCGGACTTGGACTGATCATTTGTTGGCCGTCCTTTCCGCACAGGTAAGGCCTATTGCGATCGGAGCCGTTGCCCTTGTTGGACTGACATCCGCCGCCACCGCTCAACAGCCGACTCCTGCACGTTCGAGCGATACCGATCAGCCTGCTCAAATGACTTATGCTCCGCCAGTGCACGTGGCACCCGTTCGCAGCAAACGTTCCAAAGTTACTATGCCTACTCGGGCTTCTCGAGAGCAACCAACCAATGCGGTTGCACAAGGCGCTCAAGCCGCAGCCATTCCTGCTGACGAGGCGATCGGCTCTGGCGTTCGCCGCGTGGCTTCCACCCAGTTCGTAGACGAACCGCTGAAGATCACGGGCTCGGATGAAACATCGTTGCCCGCAGTTCGAATCAGTCAAACGCCGGCGTCACCATCGACACGTCCGCGTGTGACGGACCCGAGCCCTGCCCCGCCGATGCAATTGGAGAGCGTTTTACCGGGCGACGAACTTGTTGGAGACTCGCAACCAAGCAGTAATGACGAAGCTCCATTGCCGGAAAAAAATCAACTCCGTTCGAACGAACCGATTGCCCGTCCGATTTCCACACCGAAACGTCTGATGCGATCCTATCAGGAAGAATCCAATACGGAAGACACTGAGGATGAACTCAAGGCACCCAAGAAATCATCAAAAAGTTGCGATGAATTTCGAAACGAACTTTTGGGAAAAAGGATTGTCGACATTTCGTTGGACGTGAGCCCACCCCCCAACGTCAAACAAGCGGCCACGCCGGGCGTCTTTCGCGAATGGCGTGACATTGGCGGAAACTTGTTGGCCTCGGGAACGTTAGTCGACATTCGTCGCGGTTATATCATCATCGATTCCAACGGAAGTCTGTTGAAGATCTCGGCAGCTCGGTTGGGTGAATCCGATATCTCGGCGATCGCTGAAGTCTGGCAAGTTCCCGTGGAATGTATCGTGACGACCGGTGTCTTCCCTGGACGATGTTGGGAGCCACAAACCGTAACTTGGTATGCATCCAACCTGTGCCATAAGCCGTTGTATTTCGAACATGTACAGCTTGAGAGATATGGTCATTCGGCGGGTCCGTACATGGGACCGCTATGTTCGACCGCACATTTCTTTGGCAGCGTGATTACCTTCCCCTACCACACGGCGATTCACCCACCGAACGAGTGTGTTTATCCGCTCGGTTATTATCGCCCGGGCAATTGTGCCCCGTGGTTGGTGGAGCCATTTCCGATCAGCTTGAAGGGCGCGATACGGCAGGCGGCTGTGGTTACCGGAGGATTTTTCGTCTTCTAAGCT
Source organism: Pirellulaceae bacterium (assembly GCA_040081565.1). GTDB lineage: Bacteria > Planctomycetota > Planctomycetia > Pirellulales > Pirellulaceae > BJ22. The sequence continues at coordinate 6,972 of JBEBGH010000083.1, read as the reverse complement.
AATCCCTGGCAATTCTTCACATCTTTTTGGCGTATGCGCGAATTGCCGAATACTTGATTCAACGCGAGAGCGATTGGTGGCGGCTGCAGAGGATTCCCTTGCAGCCGCCTTCTCTTTTTTGGTCCAGCCACTATTCACCGGTCTGGTACCCAGCTTCCAGTCGTCGGTCCATGTCCGATGGATAAAGCAATCGCCAAATGTCCGTTGATTCTGACCCCCTCTGCCGAGGGGGTACGGAGACAAATAGCCAAACAGAAAGGCGAGGTGGCAATCCGGCTCGGGCGATGGACACTCCTGTCCGGCGACGCCAAAACGTGTCACCAATTTTTTTTCTTGTTGTTTCCACGGTTGCTTAAGGTAACTTGTCGTTTGAGCACCACCCCTTCAAATATAATTCGGCTAGGTAATGTATCTCAGGGCAATGCGCGGAACCGGCTTGTTTGAGCAAGCTCCTTTTGCCGGTCATGCACGCGTTTTATCTAACGAAAGGGTCGCGGCAATGAAGTCAGAAACTAAAGTCTGGTTCAAGCGTCTGCTTCAAAGACCAAAACACCACCGATCGATTGCGATCGGCCCTGTGAAGCGAAAGCCGATATGGACGCTAGGCTTTGAATCGCTGGAAGCTCGGAGATTGCTCAGCGCAACGAAATGGTCTTCCGCCGACTTTGAACTGATCAATGCCGAGAATCCGGAAGGCCATCCTTGGATTTCCGCCACGCCCGACGGGCGGTTCTCGCTGACTTTCTTCGAGTCATTCGCCGGCCCTCCAGCCTATACGGACCTCGAGGAGCGAGTCTATAACGCCGCCGGAGCTAGCCCGGCCTCGGTCGGTACTACCTTCAGTGCCGGCACTGTCGAAAAGCAGCCGGCGAGCGCCTACATGGCCGACGGGCGCCGCGTCATCGTGTGGACCGAAACGCCGACGGCTGGCGGCGGCAATCTCGAGGATGTCTATGCCTCGGTCTACTATGGCAACAATGTCGTCGACTTGCCTCGATTTCTTGTCTCTGGCGGCGCGAGTGCGCAACTCGATCCGGAAGTGGCTGCTTCGGACGACGGCTTTGTCGTCGCGATGAACGACGGCTCGGTCGCCGGCGGAAGGCTGATTCTCAAATTTTACAACATCGCCGGAACGCTGATCAATACTGTAAACGCCCCTGACGCGCCGGAGGGCGTCAATCAGACGGGCCTCGGCGAACATCGCGATGTGGAGATCACCGCGCTCGCCAATGGCAACTATGTGGTGACGTGGGCGGATCATCTGCAGTTCGACATTTTCGCCCGCATCTTTTCGCCAGGTGGCATCGCCCTCAGCGGCATCCTCGATGTCGAACCGGGTGGCGCCAACGCGACATTTCCCGATGTGACGGCGCTGGCCGACGGTGGCTTCGTCGCCACCTACGGCCAATACACGGTCAACGACGTGCGTGGCCGCATCTACGAGGCCAATGGCACACCCTCCGGAAGCCCTTTCGACATCGCTACCAATGCAATGAACGCCCTGCAGCAGCAAGCGCAGACTGCCGCGCTGCAGGACGGCCGTTTTGTGACGGTGTGGCTTACCACCGCTGGTAACATCGCAGGCCGGGTGATGAGCGCTGATGGCACGCCGGACGGCGCGGCCTTCGCCGTGAACGGCGACGCGGCGGGCGACAAGGGCAGGCCCACCATCGCCACACTTGCCGATGGCCGCTTCGTAGTTTCTTGGGAAAGCGGCGTCGGCGCGGCGAAAACGATTTTTTCGACGATATTCGATGCGCGCAATGCCGGACTGAACGGTTCGGCATCCAGCTTTAATGACGATTGGTACGGTACCAATTTTGCCGATACCGTCTACGCAGGAACGGGCGCAGACGTGATTCGAGGTGCAGGCGGTGCAGATCGGCTATTTGGAGAATCGGGTGATGACACTTTGAATGGTGAAGCCGGAAACGATCGACTCTATGGCGGAAATAATACCGACACTCTGAATGGTGGGGCGAACAATGATATTCTCTTTGGCCAACCGGGCGACGACTTGCTCAATGGTGACGCAGGTAACGATGCGCTTCACGGAGATGCAGGAGACGACAGTCTGTGGGGAGGAGATGGTGTCGACTCGCTCTGGGGCGGAGTTGGCGCAGACGTATTCCGATACCTTAGCGTTGGCGAAAGTGGCCTCATGGCACTGCGCGACAAAATCATTGATTTCAACCAATCGCAATTCGATCTGATTGACGTTATTAATATTGACGGCAAAACGAGCGATCCAGCTTCCAGCACGTTCAGCTTTATTGGTAATGCGGCGTTCACCGCCGAGGGACAAATTCGAGCGTTTCAAGTTGGTAGCACCGCGGTTGTTGAGTTCAACACCACTGGAAATGGCGCAGCCGAAATGCAAATTGCGCTTGTGAATTTTACAGCGGCAAACCTCACCATTAACGACTTTGTCGTGCCGCCGTTATTAATGGGATTTTTCGGCGCGACTAACGGTTCTGTGGCGCGGCCGTCACTAGGAACCGAATCTGAAAGGGTACTTGTTGAATTAGGAAAATCGCAATCCCGTCCGCCGACTAATTCAGTTCAATTGCACCAGGCTAACGCCTACGCGCTAGAGACAAGTGTCAGAGCAATCGTCGCCGTTGACAACACGAACCGTTCTACGAATTCAAAGACGCAAACAGATCTTGAGGTCCTCGATTCGGTTTTTGAATTCAACGGTCTTGAATTTTGAAAACTTGAGAGCCTAGTTGGCACAATTAATTCGTCGTACCGAAGAATCAAATCACGTCAATTCGGGTTTGCGCCAGTCCGCTACCGCCGTCGCCATCACTGAGTGATATCTCGATCATTCGTGCATGTTTGGAAACGCCGCCGATCGTGCGGAAGGAAATTCCCCGCAAGAGTTCCTGAACGATATCTTTGGTTGCTTGATTCGTGAAAGTGATTTGCAAGGCACTTGTTCCGATTCCACCGCCGACGTTTTTCCTGCCGATAATCACACCATTCCGCAATACATTGTTGGCGGCATCAACGGAGAAGTTACCGCCGATAAACAAACGGTTGCTCGAATCGGCAATCGAAGTAAAGCGGAGTTGCAAGATGCCATTCGCAAAATTGGCGCTGTCTGGATCAGTAATTACGGCTGCCGGCGCAATTCTGATGACTGGCGCATTTAACGTGTACGGTGAGGACAACGGGATATTGCTCATCACTGGGGCGTCATTGACCGGGACAACCAACACCGTTTTTGTGGCCGTTGCCAGTCCCCCCGCTCCATCTGTTACACGAAGTGACACAATCCGAGAGGTCGCTGAAGGATTCTCCGAATCATGCTTAAAGCAAACGTTTCGAAAAACGTGTTGGACACGATTGATGCTGCCGAGGGCATTAAAAGTTACAACCAGCGGTTGGCCTGCGGTCCCGCCCGTCCACGTCCCAACCACAACGCTGTTGAAAATCAATTGACTGCCGGTCACAGACATGATTGATGAAGGAGTAATCCAAATGCGATCCGGGTTTTGGCCCCCAGATTCAATTGAGCCGCGAAGTGTGCCATTGTTGAAGACACTGGTATCCACATCAGTAATTCGGGCGGCACTTGCCAGCCGAACCACATTCCAATTCTCGCGGTAAGTTACATCACCTCCAAGATTGGAAAGTACAGGTGCATCATTGACTGGATTTACAGTTACTTGAAAACTTCGGCTGAAGGTTTCATTGTCCGCGGTAGTTGCCAAGTTCAAGTCTGGTCCTCCGTCCTCAACGGTAACCGTAAGGATCGCTACCCCGAATTGATTAGCGGCTGGCCTGAAGCTCATGGACCCCGTTTGATTTGGCGACGTGTAGGTAACAGTCGGGGTCGGAATCAACGTGGTGTTGTTGCTGCTGGACGTGACCCGAAGTGGTTGCGATTCGCCGTCACCTGCTGTAATCCCAGCCAGATTGACGATCTGCTGCACGGCGTCTTCGTTGATCGACCGGTTAGTGATTGCGTTCAGCGTTGGCGGAACGTTAGCGGGCAACGCGGTGATCCGCATGTAATAAACATCTTGACCACCGGTGAATGTTGCGCTGAAAGCGACGTCAACTCCCGTGTTGTCCGACACCATGTCGTAGTAGTCCCCCATTTTGTTTTGTGAGGGATAACCCAAGGTGTGATTGTAATTCGCCGTCAGGGCGACATTTCCGAGCCAAGTCACTCCGCCGTCATAGGAGTAAGCATATTTCAAGGCGGAAAAGTTATTGCTTGCATCTACTCCGGTGTCATTCCAAATCACGTCGATTCGCCCATTGGGAGCGACCGACATGGTGCCAAACCATTGATAGGAATTTTGGCCCGCCGGATTGTTGTTCACTTTGACGGGAGTACTCCAGGTCGCGCCCCCGTCGGTGCTTCTGATGAACATGACGTCCAAGGGGTCATCTCCGTCTGGATCAACGGAACCAAGCACGTAGATGTTGCCGTGACTTGCCGTCGACGAATGATCGGTCGCGACCAAGACTTGTCCCAGCAAGCCCACTGGGTTTACAGCTCCCGTCGTGGTTTTGCCTCCCAAGTTGATGCTTTGCGATGTAAACGTGGGCGACTCGCCGTCCAACTGTGCATTGGTGGATTTGGCGAAAAGATGACCGTTATTTGTGTCCAGCGCTGCGCCAGCTGAGTAGACCGTGCCGTCCGGTCCTACATCCAAAGTTCCCCATTTGGAAAAGGGATTGGGGCCGGTTGTCGGATTGTCATAGGTAGCACCACCATCGATCGATCTCGTGAAGCTGGTGTTCGCAACGTTTGCGAATTGGACATTCCAGTGTTGATAGACATTGCCGCGGCCAGCACCGCTCGTGCGGTCGACTGCCAACCACTGTTTGTCGCCGCCGAATGAATTGATGGGTGCTCCCCAAGTGGCCCCGCCATTGGTCGATTTAAAAACTTCAGCTTTAGTCGCCGAACTCAAGCTGGAATAGAAAAAATTTCCATCGGCATCGGCATCCAGTACAGGATCGCTTCTAAAATTTCCCGGCGTCAAAACACTGGGAGTCCAAGTCAATCCACCGTCAGTCGTAAAGGCAACGCCAGCCTGCCGAAAGTTATTGGTTATGGTGTCGAATTGTCGCCAGCCAATGGCCATCCGATTGCGGTTCGTGGGATCGACTGCAATTGAAGGTTCATTCGCCGCATCGCCAACAATGTCGTTGCCGGAGGCGTTGGTGCTCACTTGAACGATGTTCACCGTGGGTGCCTGTCCGGTGGAGAAAAAACCTGCACCGGGATTGAATCCGCCAATGTCCGGAGTGCCTGCCAAGAAGGTGCGAAGCTCTAAAGTTCCATAACTCAAGGAACTCTTGGGCGATCGAGTTGGTTTATTGTGCGATCCTCGTGTGGCTCGTTGTCCGGTTTTAAAGAAATTTCGATTCCTAGCTTTCACGATTTCAATCTCCACGATGAACGACTGGACCATCAGCACAAATTTCTAGCGACTGCATTTGAGTTTTCGAGAGGATCATTCAGCAGCGGCAAGCAGAAAATACGTTGGGCATTAGTATACTTGATCTGGAAATACAAAACCCAGTAGGCTGGAAAACCAGTAATTGCAATGGTCTTCAACTCGACGGATTCTATTTGTAGTTTTTGGCCATATCTGCCACGATTTTTTTCATCGTTTGTCTGGCTTGGGCAGGACTCAAAATTTCAGCGTCAGCGCCCAATTGCAGGACGCGGGGAATGATATCCAGTTCATGAGCTGCTTGGACGGTTAGTTCGACATCACCGTTTTTGAGTGGTTTGACGACCTGCTCGGGGTGCCAAGGATCTTCTTGAACCCAGCGGGATGCGCGAGCTGCAATGCGAATCTTGAAATCTTTCGGAGCTGTACTGACAAAGATGCCCAGACTGTGGTCCAGGAAATTGTTGACTTCTTTTTCAGAGGGTGGTTTGAACCATTTGTCGAGCAATTCAACTTTGTCGAAGCGGTCGATCTTGAATGAGCGGATGCGGTTGGTGGGGTCGGGATCTTCGCACGCGGCCGCGATGACGTACAGGCTCGATTGAAAGAGCGCCATCGTGTAGGGTTCGATTTCGCGTTCGCTGGGGCCTTTGGAAATCGAGTTGTAAGTCACCAGACAAGTTCGGTGTTCCAGAATCGCTCGGTTGAGGGATTTGATCATGCCGAAGTGCCGCTCGTAATTCTTGGTAGGCACACCCATGACCCGCAAGGTGCGGCGATATTTTTCGTAATGGCTAAGGACGGGTTCCGGCAGCTCCTCGCGAATTTTGTTCCAAAACGATTCGATCCCAAGCCAAAAGGGAGTGCCGCCCAATGGAAACATCAATTCGCGACCTAGCGAAAGGGCAATCAGTTCCGTTGCCGAAGCGCTGATCTTGTGCGTTTGTTTGTAACGCGGACCCAGTTTCCAAATTTTACCACGCTGAATTTCAGAAGGAGCCACGTCAATGCCGGCGGCTTGCAATGCCTCCAGATCCCGCAGCACCGTCCGCGTGTGGATCGACGAGAGTCCAAGCTCGTCCACCAAATCATCCCGCAATTCTTCGATGGTCTTGCCGAAACGGACACGTTCCAGGATTTGCAAGATCTTATGTTGGCGGATGAGTTGTTCGTTTCGTGCCATGGTGTTGCCAAGTTCAGTTTAGGGTGGCGATTAGAGTCCGATTATCCCGTGTAGACATCCTTGCGCCAACATTGGTAGCACTTTGCCCATGAATTGCGACATTCTAGTCCATTGCGGAAAATGGGTTCCGAGTTACTATAGAAATTCGACCTTCAGAACGAACACTCGGTGATTCGTTCACAATACTAGATCTTTCCGTGCTGGTGTCTTTCCATGTCTTCGATCGAACAAACGATTCGCTCGGCCGATTCGTCCAAAGAAAATTCGCTCAGGGTGAATGCACCGGCGAGCTTGAAGCTTCAACAAATCTTTGTTGTGCTGCCGGCTTACAATGAGGGGCAAGCTTTATTGAATCTGTTGCATCGA
>JBEBGH010000372.1:0-4996 GCA_040081565.1 Pirellulaceae bacterium | reverse complement strand
GCCATTCGAATGGGCTCCAAAGTTGTGTTGGTCGGCGGCTCATCGTACCGCGAGCCCCTACCCTCGTCGTTCAAATTGCCTGACGGCGTGCGCGATGGCTTTGTTTGCTGGGTCACTCACCACGATCTCGTCGATAGCGAAAGCCAACCTGCGAAAATCGGGGTCCGCCCCAAAGGTATTTCCGGCGTTGATGCCGTCATCAATGGGCACCTTCATCGGCAGCAAGAAGAACGTGTGTTCGAAGGGACGCGTTGGTTTGTGCCAGGAAATATCAGTCGTCGGTCACGACATGAGGCGACGACGACGCAACGTCCGCAGTTTCTTTTGTTGACCTCCTACATGGGCGGCATGACGTTTGAAACTGTGGAGGTGCCGCATCAACCGGCGGATCTGGTCTTTCACGAGCAGATTTTCGAAGCGGCACAATGCGAAAACAGTGAATCAACTTTTGTTCGCGGATTGGCTTCTCTCGAATCCATTCGCACCGAAAGCGGGGCGGGTTTGGTAGAATTCTTGAAACTCAATCGGCAAAATTTTACGCCCGAAGTCAACGATTATATTGAAGGTCTTCGTCAGGAAGTCATGGGAAATGTCAACTAAACGAACAGCAGCGGAAACTGCGCAGAGCGCGATAGATGGCCTTCGAAAGCGCTTCGATGCATTGAACACTCGTCGCATTCAAATCCAGACGCAATTGGAAGCCGAGCAAACCCGTTTGGCCGAGTTGAAGTGCGATGCGCAAAGTCAATTTGGTACCGACGACATTGGCAAACTGACCGAGATGCTTCAAGAACTGGAACGAGCCAACGCCGAAAAAGTCAAAGCGTATCAGGCGAGTCTGGATTCGATCGAAAAATCCTTGTTGCGCGTCGAATCGGAGACTCAAGCAGCCAACTCCGAAAGGCAGACGAGTAAGCCCTGATGAAATTGGAAATCGCCAAACACGAAGGCCTACGCCGCCGGGCCGAACGAATGGTTGCCCGCCGCGAAGTGTTGTTGTCGCAAACGAAGGCGATTGAACTCGAACGGGCCCAATACCAGAAAATTTTGGACTTGGCTGAACCCGTTTCGGCCGCTCTTGAGGCGCTATCCCAAGAGCTGTTTCATAAGCTCTTACGAATTGTTGAGCAGCAAATGACAGAAGCCCTTCAAGAAGTTCTGGAACAGCCGATTGTCTTGCGCGCCAAATCCGATTTTGAACGCAACACCACCAGCGTTGAGTTTTCCATTGAACGGGATGGTCAAACGGAAGATGTCTACAAAGGCCAAGGGGGCTCGGTGGCCAACATCTTGAGTGTCGGCTTACGAATGCTGGCGATCACAACGCTTGACCAGAAAGTACATCGGCGTTTTTTGGTGCTCGACGAACAGGATTGCTGGCTGCAACCGCAGCTCGTTCCGCGTTTGGTGAACATTGTCAAACAGGCTGGAGTTGCCTTGGGTTTTCAGGTGATCATGATCAGTCATCACGATGTTGCCATGTTTGAACAGTATGCCGACCGAATTTACCAGTTCCAACCGCAATCCGATGGCAGCGTACAAGTCGAATTGTTACAGTCTCAATTACCCGATTCACAATAAATGATGGTCCAGTTTCCGGAACAAGAATGATTCGTATTGCTGCAGTACTCGACACGGAATTTCGTATAGTTCCGTTTGAACAAGTCCTCGCGTTGCCAACGTTGGCGAATTGGGTGGAGCGGATTTATGAAGGCGATGCCGCGATCGTCGGTAAACGTTCATTAAATCAATTGTCGGAGCGGTTGCCAAAACTTCGGGTGCTGACGCATGATGCCAGCTTCAAGTTGGGGAAGGCGAAAACCGAGACGGCTATGGAGCCGTTGGTGACGAAGTATTTGAGTTCGGCTGACGAAGCGGTCGTGGTGGGAGGAGCCACTATATTCTCGGCGTTCTTGCCCCATTCGGCGGTGCTCGATCTCGCAATCGTCAACGGAGTTACGGGCGTTCAGAAATTTGACGTTTGGAACGACGGAAGTTTCGATCTCGTAGACCAGAATTCACTGGATGGTTTTGAAACGCGCCGGCTCTTTCGCCTATAAGCAGATGGTCGACTACTTCAATTCGCTTGCCAGGCTGAGCAGGATCAATGTCGTCAGTTTGGCCTTGGGAACAAGGCTGGAGATATTCAAAAATTCGCGCGAGCTATGAATCTCTCCTCCACTTGGACCGAGCGAATCAATGTTTGGCAGTCCCGCCGCGGAAAATTTATTGCCGTCGCTTGCACCCCCTGAGCCTTGCCACGAGATTTTTTGTCCCAACGCATCGCCGCAGACTTCAATCCGCCGCATCAACGCTTCCGTTTGCGGGCTGATTTCCTTGGGTGGCGAGGTAAACGAGCCATGCATTTCAATGCGGATACCATCGAGTCTTGAGTTGAAATCGCGAACGAGGCCTTCGAGCTGTTTTTCGACTTGTTGCTGCTGATCCAAAGTGCGGACTCTCGCGTTGATGCGGCCGACGGCCAGATCGGGCACGATGTTCAAGGCGCCTCCTCCAGAAACCCGGCCGACATTAAAGGTTACTTCCGGGTCGGTGTTGAGTTCATCGATCGCCACCATCAGTCGGCTCATCGCGGCGACTGCATTGCGGCCATTGTGGAATTCGCGACCGGCATGGGCAGCCCTACCGCGCACAACAAACGTGAAGCTGCCGGTTCCCTTCCTCCACGAAACCAAATCGCCGCTCGGTAACGACGGTTCAAACAGCAAGCCCAGGTCGGCAGTCTTTGCAAGTTGATTGATGTACTTACCAGTGCCGAGAGAACCGATTTCTTCATCGGGATTGATGAAGAGTTGCCAGCCGAGTCGGCCAGCCAGCGGCGAGGCCTCGAAAGCACGCAAGGCGTAGAGCATCACCACCAGTCCTCCCTTTGCATCGATTACACCGGGCCCATTCATCCGTTCGGTGTCGAGCATTTGACAGCGCTGAAATGAGTCATCACGACCGTACACCGTGTCCATGTGAATGCAAAGCAGAACTTGGGGCCGCACTTCTGGTCGTTTGACAAGGTGAATTGCGGGGCCAAGTTGTGTCAGAGTCTTTTCACCTTGGTCGGTGATGGTCTCCATCGGTTCAACGGGGACTGATTGATACGTGCCGGATAAGGAATCGCATTCAGCAATCAACATCTCGCTGACTGCTTGGATCCCTTCGCGATGAAACGTCCCCGAGTTTTGATTGCAGAGTCGTTCGACCAGTTGCAGCATTTCACGATCGCGACCGTCAAACCATTTCAATGACTGCAGCAATTCCGGAGAGATTTTCATTCGCGGCTTTTCCTAATTAATTTCGTGTTCTTCGAAGATAGCTTTGTTAGGGCCGACCGCAAAGACGGGGCCTGAACGACGCGGCATGCTGGCACTTTTGAAAGATCCGCAATTTGGTGACTCTTTGCCGCTCACGAAGAACTTTCCTTTTTTGGAACCCTGCGCAACCAAGCTGAGGAAATAGCGGCAGCAGCAATCCAGAGGTCGATACTGATTTTGATACCTATGTCGAATATCTGAAAGATTCTTTCGCGCGAGTTGCTGATGTTGCCGAAAAACACTTGCTTCCATGTGTTCCAAATGGTCATAGTCGTCTGCCTTGGATTTGGTTCTATGGACGCGCTGGCCCAAAACGCTGGGAACTCGACACAAGCCGAAGGTCGCAACTCGACGGGCCAATTCAAACTTTCGGCGTTGGGACGAGCTAATTCCTTGCGTTCAGCCGCGACAACGGTCAACCAACCAGCGGGCAATGAATCAAGTCAGGCCTCCTCGCGAATTGCTGCCACTGATGAACAAGAGGTTCGATCGGTTCCGAGTTTTGTTCCAGCTCGTTCCGCAAGTTTTTCTCGTCGCCAAGAACAGGAAACTGCGCCCCCAGTGGATGCCCTTGTTCAACCGGCTCCGCAAGACGATCGCAAGCCGATGCAAACGGCGAGTCGCCGCGCTTTGTTAGAACCGGTTTCGACGATCTATCTGAATATTGGGCACTTGGACCGGAAGACGCCCGATGATCGATCGGCTGCTTTGTTTCAGCAGACTGGGTTTCAGTGGAATCAAATGCCGGGATCAGAGCTTTGTTACTACTGGGAAGCCCCCAACATTCGCTACAAGAAGCTGTACTTCGAGGACGTGGCCGTCGAACGCTACGGCCAAGTGCCTTGTGGTTGCTGGCAGCAGACGACCCGCGCGACTGCGCATTGGGCTGCGTCGCTGCTGGCGTTGCCGCTGAAGATGCGGCTTGATCCTTACTATGATTGCGATACGCCTCTTGGCTACTGCCGGCCAGGAGAATGCGTGTCGCCAATCTGGCAACGCCATCTCTATCGCTAGAGCTTGAGCGCTTTCGATAGCTTTCTTTTTTCTTGCGAACGGCGTGTCTCACGGCCGCTTTTTGCAAGCACAGCAAAATCGCAGCAGCGCTGATTTCGTTCGCCATCCTTGCCGAGGCCATGTGGCTGTTTGGTAAACCTTAACGCCTTTTCCGTTTGGTTCGCACGTTCCTAAAACTCTGGATTTATGAGTTTTTTCGGGCCGATTGTAAACGAAATACGGATTGTAACTTCCAAAAGGTGACATCAATGCGACTTTCGCACTTTCGCAACAATGGATTGGCTCTTTCGGCAGCCCTGATTTCAGTCGCCGCTGTTTTCTGTGGTGGATGCCGGGTGCGATCGAAGCCGCCGGTTGATTCGGGCATGCCTCTGTGTTCGGATTCCCTACAAAAGGTTTACTACCCTCAAGAGTCTTGCGATCCTTGCGACAACAACAGTGATTTGTTGACTGCGTCGCCGATGACATTGAGCACGTTTGTACAAACCGAGAGTTGGGACATTACGCTCGACGATGCGATTCGCATGGCATTGACCAACAGCCGCGTATTGCAGCGATTGGGCGGCGTCGTGGTGAGCGCTCCACAAGGTGTATCCACCACGTTTGACCCCGCGGTTTTAGCGACCAATCCCCAAACTGGTGTGGATGCCGCACTC
>JBEBGH010000371.1:0-5002 GCA_040081565.1 Pirellulaceae bacterium | reverse complement strand
TTGCCTCACCAGCGACGTATCCCCGAAGGTTTGTGGGAGGTTGTCGATAGCCGGAACGGGCCTGTGCTTCAGGCAGCCGCCGGGCTTGCCCTGTACGATCCGCACAACTTGCGATGGGATTCTTGCCGACACGACGTCGCCGACCGTTTGGTCAAAGTTCCCACGACCCATTTTCCTGTCTGGATGTCAATGTTCGAGCCGGTTCGCGAGGTGTTGCTGCCGGTTCTAACTGAAATCCACGCCGATTCCAAACGCTCGCCGGCCGAAAAACAGCTCGCACTGGAATTCATTATTCAATACGAAAAAAGCGACTGCCGTTTCCTCGTCCAAGCGATCGAAACAGCGAACCCTGATGGACTTCAGGCCATCGTTTCCGAGATTCGCAATCGCGAACCGGTTGCGTTGCTAGAACGTCGCCTGTCGGTTTCGGCAGAGCCAAACTGGAATGACGGGAATGCGCCCCGGACCTTCCAGACCTTCTTCAAGCGACAGGGCATGCAGGAGCCCATCAACTTGTGCACGGACTGGTTGATTGTTGGGCACGTGGATGAACTGGTCACCTTTGTCCCGCGAAAAAATGGCGAACTTACGATGCTGATCGCCAGTCCTAAGAAGGCTTTGGAAATCCTGAAGGGCCTTGGTCCAGCGCAAGAGCTCGACAGCAAGTACCGCGACAGTTACGGCGTGTCGACAGTCGGCGAATTGTTGGATCTCAAATACCTTGGAACGGTCAGTATTTCCGCGCTGAACCAGGAAGTCGATGAAAAGTTGTTCGGTCTGGATCATGCAAATCCATCAGCGGGTAGCGTCAAGAAGACGTTTATGGATGCTTTGAGCCTGAAAAGTGAAGACATAATCGAGGTGCCGATCCTGTTTCAAAACTACGAATACGCTTCAGGAAAATTTGCAGCGGTTGCCCTGACACCCTCACTGGTTAACCTGTATTGCCTCGAACGGGATCTGATTGTGCCCAAACAATTCCTCACGAGTTTCGAAACCGAATTCATGCAGGCTGTTGCAGATCTGAATTTAAAGGTTCATTGGGTCGATGACTGGGATCTTTACCACACCGGATTCGGCGAAATTCATTGTGGCAGCAATTCGCGGCGCGACGTCTTTAACGGGAGAAATGAGAAACGGCTGGAAGCAGGACATTGCAGGAATTACTTGCCGAATTGCGATCGTCGTCCTGGCGTGGGTGATTGTGCGACCGACGTTTGCCCAAACATCCGAAGAACTGTTCTCGAAAGCGCTGGGCGCGACGGGTTCGAGATATTCCCAGGCTTGAATCTCGGTGGTTGATGAACGCACTTGGAACCAAGGACCCGGCAGTCAAGCAACATGTCGCATCGATCCTGGCGGAATTGCCTGCAGAACGAAATGACCAGTTGTTTGACCAGCTGAAAAAACTTCTCGATGCGGAAAGCGATCCCTTGACCTCACGCCACCTGCTGCATGGGCTCGTTCGACAGTCTGAAACTTTGCCCGACAAAAAGAGAATTGCTCTCGTCGGGTCTCTGATCCGTGATGGTTGGATCGACCGGCTTGGGAAACAACCTGTTCTCTTCGCTCTGGCTGAAATCGGCGGTAAGGAAGCGGAAGATTTCTTGCTCCAGAATTTCGATCAGTCGATGTTAGGCAATGAAGCAGGACAAAAGAGAGATGCAGTCGACCTGTTGCTTCGACTCCGGCAACCGGCAGCAACCGGCAAGCTGCTGGATTTGGCAAGGGATCCGAAGGCGCCTGAATACTTGCGAAAATTGATTCATTCTGGAGTTGGACATCTGCCTCATGACGAGAAAATCGATACTCATCTCATGCAGGTCATTCAGAACAAACAGTTATCGCCCGATGAGCGGATTGAAGCCGTTAAGTCCCTGAACAAGATTCAGAAATCGCTGGATTCCAAAGGCTTGGACTCCGGCAAAATTCGCGATGCGTTAAAGGACTTGTTGAAAACCGGCGTCGACGATGCGGCATTGCAAAAAAGCCTTAAAGACTCGCTCGACGATGATTTTCGATGGTAAGGATCGATATCTGTAAAAGACTCGTCGACGTCTCCGCTGAAATGAGCTGGCTCATGTGCAGTGCCGTGATTTTTTGTGAGAGCGGGACCGTCAAACAAACGTATGCCCCAATTGCTGCTCGAGACTGACCAGATTGGGCACTACAAAATGAGCGTTTGAGGTTAGCTCAAACGCTCCCAGGCACATCACTTGCGGGTTATCTCAGACAGGCCAGTGTCCCGACAGAGCCTGCTATGTTTCACGCCGTAACAACCGCATACAACAACATCAGCCAACAAAAGCAACAAACCTTATTGAACACCGTCGCCATACCCAGAAAATCTCGGGAGTTCGAGGCTGGCGCTGGAGTGCGCACACCAGAATCGCTAGCGAATTACCTGAATTAGGGTTGATGCAATTGTTGAGTTGCTGTACCTAGACCCAGTGATAGGCATACGGTCAATCGATTGAGGCGAAAGCGACGCGTTAATTAAGCCTCCCAAGGTCACGCTTGGTTCCAAATCGACTAACGGCAAAGGAGCGCCAAATGTTGAATTATTTCAACCGGTTGTTTGCGGGCCTGTTGACCATTGTCTTGACATCGACGGCAACTTTCGCTTTTCAGGATGTTGATCTTGAAGAATTGGTTTTACGGATAAAATCCGAATCCACAACGCGCGCTAAATTATTTGTCGGGCTTTCAGCGAAATCACAACAAACCGTTTCCAATAGCGAGAAAATTGAAAGCAAAAATGACTTCAATTTTAATCTCTCCAAACCCCACCAATGGCGCAGCGACTTGATTGCCAAGTTGCCAGATGGCCAACTGCACCAGACCGTTACCGCTCGCAATGGTGAACTCTGTTTCAGCGCTAGCAAGAAGTCAACCGACGAGTTTGAAGTCGAGTTAATTGGGCGCGACCATGACACCCAGTCCAAGTTCGAGTTCAATTTGCTCAACCAATTTCCATTTGTTGTCGTACCCCAAACGGTATTGTCACTCAGCTTGGAAGACTTTCTTTCTACGCCGCACTTGAAAGCCACTTGGATATTGGATTTGGTAGACCACCGGACACGTCCTGTCGAAGGAATCAATTTTCGCATTCACAATCAATCAGGAGTTGTATTCGGTGAACTGCATTGGCTACCTAACGACGGCTTCCTGCTCCAGAGGATTTTGGTGAAATTTGAAATTCCCAAGTCAGATGGACAAGTGAGCATTCAGACGGCGGCTGACAACACCATTAATTACAATTTGGTCGACGGAGAATTGTTGCCTTGGACGATCATTTCCAAGAATGATAACGGACGCACGATTACCCATGAAATTTCAAGCATTGGCAACGCAAACGTCGATCAATCCTTCTACACCCCAGAGTCTATCGCGCGTACAGTATCTCGTCCTTTGATTTTGAAGTGAATTTCCTGAAGCCTTATCTGTTTGTCAGGTTGTCAATTTGGTTCAGTTTATCATGTCCAACATGAAAACAGGGTTTGAGTTTGACATCTCATGCACATGAACCAACTCCGCCAGTGTCGCGAAGAATTGTTGCTCTTGGCGGCCACAAATGAGCAAAGCTCCCCCTAAATAGACTTCCTTACGCGCAGGACGCGCAGCAATTTCCAAAGCCAGTTCACGAAGTCGTTAATCCGTCTGTTCGCTGACGGGACCGACCTGCGTTTCTGCTTTCTTTTGCTTTCGACGACTTCTCCAAAGACGTGCTTTCGGGCAATTCACGTCTAGGCTCACGTTCTGCACCCTTTTCACCGACGCAGTAGCGCCGTGCGCTCACGCAAGGACATCGCCACGGACTTCGGAAAAATCTTCCCGAATTGTTTGACATTCGCTGCCCAACGCTCCAAAATAATGTTCGCTTGGGCCAAGTCAGCCCAACCACAGTTATTGGAATTCCGATTAGTGGAGGTTTACACAAAGTTTATACCACGTTGGTAAGGCCGAACTTAGCGATGGTCTATTAGCCTTATAGACGTTTATGTTCAGGCGGCCCGTCGTTGATGTAGGAATTTGCGAAGGTCCCTGGATATGCCTCATAATGGCAGCACAGATTCAGCAAAAAAAATTGCGGGGTTCGCCAAGTGGAAAAAGTAACGCAAGAAAAAAAGACTACGCCTGAATTTCTGCGAAATGATCGAGGCAGAACGAAATCAAATGCGATTGAAATACCCTCAATAAACCTTCCAAAAGGCGGTGGAGCAATCAAGGGCGTCGACGAGAAGTTCTCGGTCAATGCAGTAAATGGTACGGCAGCATTTTCGATACCGTTTCCTTTGTCCCCGGCCAGAGGTGCAACGCCTGGCTTGGGATTGTCCTACAGTTCCGGTTCGGGCAATGGCACGTTTGGCATGGGGTGGAGCCTGAACTTGCCGTCGATAAAGCGAAAGACCGACAAACAACTCCCGCAATATAACGACGGCATTGATTCTGACACCTTCCTTTTTTCTGATGCCGAAGACCTGGTGCCCGAGTTTCAAAAAGAAATCGACGGCAGTTTTCGTGTCGACCCGAACGGGGATTACATTATCCGGGAAGAAGAATCTCCGGACGGTAATTTTCGGATACGGTATTTCAAGCCGCGGCTCGAGGGGCTTTTTGCGCGAATCGAGCGATGGCGGCATAAGGCGACTTCAGAAATGAAGTGGCGGTTAATAACCAAGGAAAATTTCACCACGCTGTTTGGATGGTCGGCCGGTTCAAGAATATTCGATCCGATGGATGGTAAACGGATTTATCAATGGCTGCCAGAAATTTCGTTTGACGATAAAGGCAACTGCATCAAGTACATTTACAAGCGAGACGACGACAGGGGATTTGACGCGGGCCTTCTTCACAATCGAAACCGTATTGTTGCCGGGAATATCACCTACACGAATTTGTACTTGAAAAGCGTTTTGTATGGGAATAAGACCCCTTACAAGAGTTTTGGTGACCCGTTTAATGCGGACGCGGATTTTTTATTTCAACTCACACTTGACTA
>JBEBGH010000370.1:0-5007 GCA_040081565.1 Pirellulaceae bacterium | reverse complement strand
TCGACGGATCGAAAGATAATGCTCGCTCATTTCGAGCGACTCATGGCCCTGACCACATGACCGTCAGCGACTTAGTATCCGTTCCCCTAAAGTGCAGTTCCAATATACTCGTGGTTAAAATGCAGGGCCTCCTGACTCGCCAATTGCAACACCTTGCGGGCGCGGCCCGTAAATTTATCGTACATAATGAACAGCCTTGTTTTGCTAATAAGAAAATGAGAAGCAAGACAACATTTTTGCGGCTAATTCACACGAAGCAAGTGCTTTCTTGAATCACTCGGAAATGAATGGCAAAGCAATGATTGAGGGCTTTGAGTTCTGCGTCGCTCATTGCCTGATTCTCCCTTGCGACATAGTAGACTCCCACGTCGCGAAAGTCTCGAATAACCATGCTCGTATTCGCATTTGGTGACTTCAGCGTTCGAGATTTTCTGGGAGATCGGTTGCTGCAACTTGAAACGAGTTGTCGCAGCAGTGATACTGACGGCGTCGGTGAACATCATCGAGATGATCACGATCCTGTCCGACTTGGTTCGAACGAAGGATACACCTATGTCCGCAAATACCCTGTGCCTGCATCATGAATTGGCGTTGTTGGTGCTGGATGATTCTAAAGGGACCTTCGAAGGCTCAATGTATCCCTACGGTTTTGCAGGTGCGATTCTGAGCGAGTTGTTGTTGCAAGGCTTCATCTCTGTTACGGAAGACAAGGAGAAGATGGTCTCCGTCGCGATAAACAAACCGGTAGGCGATCCGATCCTGGACGAAGTGATGACGCAAATCACGGGATCAACGAAACCACGCAACTTGCAACATTGGGTGAGCAAGGTTGCGGGGCTCAAGGACCTGAAGCACCGAATCGCTGAGCAACTTTCTGAGCTGGGAATTGTTGCGAAAGAAAAAGGGAAAGTCTTGTGGATCTTCACCAGGAAGATTTGGCCGGAACTCGACGGCAGTTACGAGGATTCGATCCGTCGCCGGATGTCCAGTGTGATGTTTTTCGCGGATCAGAAACCGGACAATCGAACCGCGGTGCTGATCTCATTGGCTAAATCAATCGGAGTATTGAACTCGAATTTCGCTCCAGTCGAATTGCGGCAACACGATGCGAGAATCAAAGAAATTGCTGCGGGGAAACTGCTGGCGGCGGGGGCTACTCAGGAAACGATCGCCGCGGTCCAAGCCGCGATGATGGCAGGAGTTATCGCGTCGTCTGTGGCCGCTTCAGCAGCAACGAACTGAACATCGAATCTTAGTGACTGTATTATGGAGATCGATTGTGGTGCGAGAATTTCTGCTGGCGCTCTTTGGGTTCTATCTTGTTTTAGCGGCTGCGGTTGGTATGGCCCAAGACAAAACACCTCCGGTAAAAACGTTTGTGCCAATTTACGACGAAGCTAAAGTGCCGACTTACGATTTGCCTCCGATCCTGAATTTCAAGGCGGATTCGGTTGAAGAGATTCGTGCTGCTTGGGACGTCCGGCGTGCGGAACTACTCAAAGTTTTTACCGAAGAGATGTACGGCAGTTATCCGACCAGTCCTTTTGAACTTGATTGCCGAGAGGTGGAAAGCGGTCCGGCGTTTGGCGGCAAGGCCCTTCGTCAACAATTCAACGTCACGGTCAAGACCGCCCACGGTTCGCTCGGCATCGGGCTGCTTGTTTATTCCCCGACGAACTCGACGGGACGGGTGCCCTGTTTTCTTGGCTTAAATTTTCGTGGCAACCACACCGTCAATGCAGATCCTGCAATTCTGATTCCGGAATCATGGGTTCCGGACGATCGTGATTCCGGCGTAGTCCAAAACAAATCGACCGAGGCAGGCCGCGGGACACGTCGCCATCGCTGGGAGTGCGAGTTACTGATTGACCATGGCTGTGCGATCGCGACCGCTTATTGCGGCGAAATCGATCCCGACTTCGATGATCAGTTTCAAAATGGAATCCACGCGCTATTTCCTGAGCATCGTCCTTCGTCGACTCACCCCGACCGCTGGGGATCGATTGCGGCATGGAGTTGGGGACTTTCGCGGCTCCTCGATTGTATTGAGCAAAAAGTTGAAACGGTTGACCCTCGGCGCGTGATCGTGATGGGCCATTCACGTTTGGGCAAAACCGCTCTGTGGGCCGGTGCAACGGATACGAGATTTGCAGGAGTGATTTCCAACAATTCCGGTTGCGGTGGAGCGGCGCTGAGTCGTCGAGAATTTGGCGAAACGCTGTGGCGGATCAACGATTCGTTTCCGCACTGGTTTTGTGGGAATTTCACGAAGTATTCGAACAACGAAGGCCAGCTGCCGTTCGATCAACATCAACTACTGGCATTGGTCGCGCCACGTCAGTTGTATGTGGCCAGCGCGTCGAAAGATCTCTGGGCTGATCCCAAGGGTGAGTTTATCGCGACTCAGTTGGCTGGCGAACTCTACCAACAGCTTGGCGGCCAACCCCTCGGATTAAGCGAATTTCCGCAGCCGAACACAGCATCCATCGGCCAGGTCAGCTACCATTTGCGCGACGGCGAGCACAATGTTCTCGCGTGGGACTGGAAGAACTACATCGAGTTCGCCAAGCTGCTCAAGTAGTTGGCGAGCGCGAAACAATTTAGTCGTCGTAGAGTTCTGGAAAGACCTCGTGAGAGAGGTTTTGGCGTTTGAGGAGAGCGCGGGTGCGGGAGATGAAATCGAACTTGAAGTTGGCGACTTGTTGTTCGGTGATGTTGAGGATCGCGGCGGCGCGTTTGTTCGGCAGGCCTTTCACGATCAACAGTTCGATGCATTTGAGCTTCAGCCAATCGCCGCGCTCTTGCCACTTCTCGACTTGATCGCGAATTGCGTCAACGATGGCGTCGTGTTCGATTTACTTGCGCTCGCCGCTGCGAGCAATGCTGCTGGCGGCGCGGGCTGAACCGGGAACTTGCCATTCACCACCAGAACTTCCTCCAGCGGACAAGGGAATCGTGGGCCGACGCCCCTCGCGTCGCAGATGATCGGTGAGTTTGTAGGCGCAGATCGAAAACAAATAACTTTCCAGCGAGCGACTGCCGTCGTAGTTGGGCAGACTGTTGACGAAACCGAAAAACGTATCTTGCACGATGTCTTCGGCAGCCGTGCGATTAGACAGGCGGCCGGTAACGTATGCCATCAGGCGGCCTTCGTAACGATTCACCAGATCGGCCCAAGCATCGACTTCGCCGTTGCGGATGCGGTCGATGAGCGGCTCTTCGGGGGTCGATTCGTCGGCGGAGTTCATTGGCTGGCGGGTTCCTAACGAATCTTTCGCAAGAACGAATCCAACGTGCTACTGTCGACCTCGGGGGCTTTCTTCTTGTCCGAATCCAACATCTCGAAATCAACCGCATCGATACCCGAGAGCGGCGTATCGGCCTGGGCATCGGCATCGCCGATCTTTCCAACGAAGCTAACCATCGGCGCTGACGCCACGGGCAGATCATCGATTGCGCTGATCGAGATTGATCGGTCGGGGCTGGAGAAATCGAACTCGTCGAATTGAATTTCGTCGCTGTCGAAATTTTTTGGTTCTTTCGCCGTGATGACAGGCGGTTTGGCTTGCGCTTTTGGCTTTGGGGTATCTGCCGCAGCAGCGGCGACCGCGGGATTTGGAACCGCCGGCGCTGGCTTGATGAGAGGCGGAGCGATTTTTGGTTTTCCGAATTCGCTTGGGCTTGGCTGAACACGTTCCGGTCGTTTGGCTGGCCTTTGCGCCGCGGGAACTGCTTTGCTCTGGTCAACGGGGACGGTTTTATTGAGGTCGACTGGGGTCGAGGTGGACGAGCCTTTCGTGATGTCGTCGGGGGTTTCGGCCTCGTCGAGATTTCCGTAAACGGCCCGGAAGGTCACGTTGCCCAAGGTCAAAAGCTCTCCAGGGTGGAGGGGCTGTTCGCCCTTGATGCGATAGTTATTGATGTACGTGCCGTTGAGCGAATCCAGATCGCGAACGATCAAAATGCCCGCCCGTTCGAAAATCTCACAGTG
Source organism: Pirellulaceae bacterium (assembly GCA_040081565.1). Lineage (GTDB taxonomy): Bacteria > Planctomycetota > Planctomycetia > Pirellulales > Pirellulaceae > BJ22. The sequence goes on along the minus strand of JBEBGH010000370.1, from coordinate 1,016 downwards.
CTTGCGGCTGACGAGTGCATGCGGAACGATCAGCGTCGATTCCTTGCCTCTGCCGACCACGGTTGGGAGCCGCAGATTGACTTCCTTGGTCTTGGTTTCACCGCCGACAACTACCAATTTCGCCTTGATCATCCAAAATCTCCATTGCGAGAAGGTTGAGGAAAACGGTCGATTTTGCCGCGAATTTGCCTTGAATTCCCTAACTTCACCACGAAATCAGGCGAACAAAGTGCATTTGCCTGTAGTCTATCTGATAAAGTTCCGAAATCAACGAACCGATGCTTAGAATCTAACAAGTCGTCAACTGTAACCTTGCAACGCACCACCGCAGCCGTATAATCGGAAACGTTGTGGCAAACCAGCTAAAGTTTGACGACACAGCATTTTGCAATTGCGGGTGTAGCTCAGTTGGTAGAGCATCACGTTGCCAACGTGAATGTCGACGGTTCGAGTCCGTTCACCCGCTCTCGGTATTTTACCGGAAAGTCGTTTGCGAATTGATCAAAAGCCGTCCGAAAAGGGCGGCTTTTTTCGTTCTTTCGCCGAGGGGACGGTTGGAAATTCGCGGTTGACCATCGGCCCGCGCCGGCGTTTCGATGGGTTCTAGCCATAAAGGCCCCGTTTCCGGTAGACTTCAGGCATCAATTTACGGCCGTTAACCGTGCCCCTTGGAACAACAAAGGGCAGCCTCGTTTTTGTATTCGAAGGAATTTCTTGTGAGCAGCGATACGCAATTGGACGAAACACTTGAGCTGAAAAAGTTGAACTTGACCGTCGATGTCAAAAACACCAGTGCGTGTGAACGGCATGTCAAGGTTTCGATTGCGCGCGAGGACATCGACCGCTATTTTCAAAAGCAGTTTGATGAAATTGCCCCGCGTGCCGAACTTCCTGGCTTTCGTGCCGGCAAAGCACCTCGCAAATTGCTGGAAAGCAAATTCCGCAAACAAATTGAAAATCAGGTCAAGGGTTCGTTGCTGATGGACAGCCTCGCGCAGGTCAACGAAGGTAAACAC
>JBEBGH010000082.1:0-18030 GCA_040081565.1 Pirellulaceae bacterium | reverse complement strand
AAATTTTTTCACCTGGGGCGGGCTTTTGCGGGGCGGGGCGGCACTGGCATCGCTGTTGTCGGAGTCGTTGGTGGCCCAAGACCAAACGCCTGGAGGCAGCCTCACGCATTTCGCTCCCAAAGCCAAGCGAGTGATCTATCTGCACATGGTCGGCGGTCCCTCCCAAATGGACCTGTTCGATTATAAGCCGGTCATGAACGAGTGGTACGACAAGGAGCTGCCCGAATCGATCCGCAAGGGCCAGCGCCTGACGACGATGACCAGCGGCCAAAGCCGGTTCCCCATCGCCCCGTCCAAATTCAAATTCTCCCAAGAGGGAGAATGCGGCATGTGGATGAACAGCGAATTGCTTCCGTGGTTATCCAAGAAAGCCGACGAGATTTGCTGGATGCGGAGCCTGAATACCGAAGCCATTAACCACGAGCCGGCAATCACCGCCATGCAAACCGGCAACCAAGTCACCGGTCGTCCGTGTCTGGGCTCGTGGGCTTCCTATGGCCTTGGCTCGGTCAACAAAGACCTCCCGGCGTTCGTGGTGCTGGTGGCGATTCCCAGCAACCGCGAACAAGAGCAAGCGATTTCCTCACGGCTGTGGAGCAGTGGCTACCTGCCAGGAGTCTACGCAGGCGTATCCTTCCGCAGCAAAGGCGATCCGATTCTCTTCATCAATAATCCGCCGGGGGTTCCCAGTTCGTTGCGTAAGCGATCGATCGACGGCATCAACCGCCTCAACGAATTGACATTGGAGTCGCTTCATGACCCCGAAACTCAGACTCGCATTCAGCAGTACGAAATGGCCTTTCGTATGCAAGCCAGCGTTCCCGAGCTGACGGATTTGGCCAGCGAACCAGCGTCGACGTTCGAACTTTACGGCGAAGAGGCCCGGAAGCCCGGTTCGTTTGCCAACACAGCTTTGATGGCGCGGCGGCTGTCGGAACGCGGCGTCCGTTTCGTGCAGGTCTATCACAACAACTGGGACCATCATGCCAACGTTGGGACGCGGATGCCTAGCCAGTGCAAGGATGTCGATCAACCGTGCTATGCCTTGTTGGAAGACTTGAAGCAACGCGGGATGCTGGACGAGACACTCGTAATCTGGGGAGGCGAATTTGGCCGCACGATTTATTCGCAAGGCGGGCTGACCAAGGAAAATTACGGACGCGATCATCACCCGCGCTGCTTCACGATGTGGATGGCCGGGGGCGGAGCGAGGGGTGGCACGATCTATGGCGAGACAGACGACTTTTCCTACAACATCGTCCGCGACCCGCTGCACATCCGCGACTTCCACGCCACGATTTTGCATCTCCTCGGCTTCGACCACGAACGCTTCGCCTACAAGCACCAAGGCCTCGATCAAAAATTAACCGGCGTCGTTCCCGCGAAGGTCATTCGTGAGTTGATGCTGTAGCCTGCGCGACTTGATTCATGGGAAATTTCCCAATCGCAAGATCTGCGAAATAGACATTGCTTTTCATCCGACAAATCCAGCACCCATGACCAAGAAATGAACCTGCCCATGAAGCGATTGTGGATGCGAAGTGCGTTGGCTTTGTGCCTTTGTTGGGCCACAATGGGATTCGCACAAGAGCAACCGGGTTGGACGCGGTTTCGCGGGCCGAATGGGAGCGGGGTGGATCGCTCGGCGGAACTGACGACGGAATTCGCCAAGGAAGTTGCTTTGTGGAAAGTCCCTTTGGCAGGAACTGGCCATAGTTCGCCAATCGTGCAGGGGGGCCAGGTTTTTGTGACCAGCTTTGCTGCCCCCGACAATCATCATTTGCAAGCCATCGATGTCGCGACGGGAAAAGTCGCTTGGGAATGGACCACGAAAGTCGCTCCGCATCCACTGCATCAACTCAACAGCATTGCCTCAAGCACACCGACGACAGATGGTGAACGAGTTTATTGCCTGATCCCCCAAGCCGACAATGTTCGACTTTGTGCGATCGATCTCAAAGGCAAACTGGTTTGGCAGCGCGACTTCGGCCGCTGGACGGCTCAGCATGGATTCGGGGTCTCGCCGATCTTGGTCGGCAAAAATGTGATCGTTCCAAACTCGCAGGAGCCTTATCCAAACCTGCCTGAGCCAGGAACAAGCGAAGTCATCGCGGTGAGTGCGGCGGATGGAACTGATGTTTGGCGGACGCCAATCGACGGCGCACGGGCTTGTTACGGAACGCCGATCGTGAACAAGGCCGCCGACGGCCAGGAGAAGATTATTCTTGCGACAACCGGCGAAGGCTTTCTCGCGCTTGACGCCGCGACCGGAAAACGTGAGTGGAACGAAAATGTCTTTCGTCTGCGCATCGTCGGCTCGCCCATCGTCAGTGGCGATTCGTTGCTGGGGAACAACGGTTCGGGCGGCGGGGGAAATTTCGTAGTCAATCTAAAACTGGGGCAGAACAAACAGAGCGTCGCCTACGAGTTGCATCGGGCGGTGGGTTATGTGCCGACGTTAATCGTGGTCGACGACCTCCTGTTTTCTTGCACCGACAATGGCATGATTTCGTGTTTTGATTTGGTCAGCGGCCGGGAGCATTGGGTTGAGCGGGTTTCCGCCGGCTTTTGGTCTTCGCCGGTTTCCGACGGTAGGAATCTGTTTTGCGTCGATAAAAAGGGGACGGTCTTTGTGGTGAAGGTTTCCGCCAAGTTTGAAAAGCCATCGTCGTTCGCTTTGGATGAAACAACTGAGGCAACTCCCGCGATCGACAACGGGCGGATTTTCATTCGTACGGCCGGGAACTTGTTCTGTTTCGGCAAAGGATCTGAGTAGCGAACAGCGCGTGGTTAAAACACCATCGGGTTTGATACCGGACGGCTTGCGCCGTTCCGCTACTATTGCAAGCGGACGATCGTACATTGAGGATTTGATGTTGCACTTCCCGGTCTTCATCGCCGTTCGTTCTCCCTAACCGCAAAATGGACAAGAGCGGTTATGATTGGAGAGCGAAAATAAATTGCTGGCCGAACGGAAATAGACTGTGTGGAAATTCTGGATTGATGTCGGCGGGACGTTCACCGATTGCCTTGCCGAAAACCAGGCCGGTCACGAGCTGACAATCAAGGTCCTGAGCAGTGCCATCACCAAGAACCGTTGGCCCGGTCTCTGCGATAAGTTGGCGTTCATGGACGAAGGTCTGTCGACAGAGATTATCGATTTTTGGCGCGGTTACCGACTGGTCTGGCAGGACGATCGCGGCGAGCAAATCGGTGAGAGCCGTGTGAGCGGTTCAACAGACGACGGAAAAATAGCTTTCGAAGAATGCGACATCGCCGCGCGCGATAACGTGGCCTACTATGAACTGCATTCGCCGGAGCCATCGCCGATTTTTGCCGTACGACGGCTGGCCCAAGTTCGTTTAGATGAACCGCTGCCGGATCTCGAAATGTTCTTGGGGACGACGCGAGGCACCAACGCACTCCTCACGCGACGCGGGGCCAAGACGGTTTTTGCGGTGACTGCCGGCTTTCATGATCTTCTGGAAATTGGCGAACAGGATCGCCCGAGCTTGTTCGAGCTGACGATTCGCAAGACGCGACCCTTGTATCAAAGCGTCATCGAGATTCCCGAGCGAGTCGCCGCCGACGGCGTGGTGTTGCGGCCAATCGACATTGCGACGACCACCGCAGCTTTGCGGCAGTCGAAATCAAGCGGTGCCGAGTCGATTGCGATTTGCTTGTTGCATTCCTTTCGCAACGACATCCACGAACGGGCCGTTGCCGCGATCGCTCACGACGTGGGATTCAAAGAGGTCAGCCTATCCAGTGTTGTTTCACCACTGATCAAGATCGTACCGCGAGCCGAGACCACGGTTCTGGATGCCTATTTGAACCCAGTGATTCGCAGCTACGCCGACGAGATTCTCCGGCGTTTGTCGGCCGGTAGCCGTTTACAACTGATGACCAGTCACGGTGGTCTGGTCTCGCGCGATCGTTTCACCGGCAAGGACAGTGTGTTGTCGGGACCGGCAGGCGGAGTAGTGGGTTTCGCCCGAGCCGCCGAGCAAGCAGGTTTTCGCAAAGCGATCGGCTTTGACATGGGCGGGACCAGTACGGACGTTGCACGATTCGAAGGCATTTTCGAGAAAGAATTCGAAACGCGCAAGGCTGGTGTTCGGATCGTCGCGCCAATTCTGGCGATCGAAACCGTCGCGGCGGGAGGCGGATCCATTTGCAACTTCAACGGAACCCGGCTAACCGTCGGACCAGAAAGCGCGGGTTCCGTGCCGGGGCCGGCCTGTTATGGTCGCGGCGGGCCGCTGGCGATCACCGACATCAACGTTCATCTCGGGCGAATTTGCGAATCGCATTTTCCGTTTTCATTAGATCGCGCAGCGGTCGATCGGCGATTGGACGAGTTGGCGGAAAAGATTCAAGACGCGACGGGACAGCGGTTGTCGCGCGACGAATTGGCCAATGGTTTTTGGGAAATTGCCAACCACAACATGGCCTCGGCCATTCGCACGGTATCGGTCGCCAAAGGCTATGATCCGCGCGACTATGTCCTGGTCGCGTTCGGCGGAGCAGGGCCGCAGCACGCCACAGGAGTCGCCGATCAACTGGGCATCTCACAAGTTCTCGTCCATCCCCATGCCAGCGTGCTGAGTGCGGCGGGCATTCGGATGGCCCCACGCAGCGCGAGTGGAGCCAAGTCCGTGCTGCGAGAATTTTCTGAGCAGTTGCTCGCAGAACTTGAACAGAACTTCAGCGACTTAACGAATGCGGCCGCTAACGAGCTTGTTGCGGAAGGTGTCGAGCCACAACAAATCCAATTCCGTCGTTCGCTCGACATGCGTTTCGTCGGAACTGAACCCTTTCTTAATATCCCGTTACAGCCTAACACCGATTGCCGCACCGAGTTTCTTCGGCAGCACCAACAGTTGTTCGGTTATGTGCAGCAGCGTCCCATCGAAGTCGTGGCAATTCGAATCGAGGCCACCCTTCCAGGTCAGCAGTATGAACCCACTGGTCGATTGCTTCACACGCAAGCGGTCGTCGCACACGAATTCCAAGACTGCGTGGTGGGCGAGACGCGCCGGCAGGTTCCACGTTTTGACTGGATGAGCTTGAATTGCGGCGATTCTATCCGCGGCCCAGCGCTGGTTGCCGATAGCATGACCACAATTTGGGTCGACGATAGCTGGGATGCTGTGGTCCTCGCGGCGCGGCAACTGCTGCTCACGAAACAGGCCTCTCAGGTCAATCGCATCCGCGAAAGAATTTCTACCGAAAAAGTCGATCCGGTTCGGCTGGAAATCTTCAGCAACAGCTTTCGTTCCCTGGCTCGGCAAATGGGCATCACGCTGCAACGAACCAGTGTCAGTGTCAATGTCAAAGATCGCCTCGACTTTTCTTGTGCCATCTTCAACGCCCAAGGCGATTTGGTGGTCAACGCCCCGCATATCCCCGTGCACTTGGGTGCCATGAGCGAAACTGTTCGCGAGGTGATTCGCCAGAATCCGCTCGTGCGCGAGGGCGATGTGTTTGTGACGAACGATCCGTACGCTGGTGGATCGCATTTGCCTGACGTATCGGTCGTCACGCCGGTTTTTGTCGAAAGCAAGTTGGCATTTTGGGTGGCCAGCCGTGGCCATCATGCGGAGATCGGCGGGAAGACGCCCGGTTCGATGCCGCCGGATGCGACGTGTTTGGCAGATGAAGGCGTCTTGATTCAGAACTTGAAATTGATCGACGCGGGCCAAGAGCATTTTGAAAGGCTGGAAGCTCTCCTTCGATCTGGCCCCTTTCCCTCGCGCAATGTCTCGGACAATATTGCCGACATTCGGGCCGAGGTCGCTGCCAACCAAGTCGGCGCAAATGGCCTGCGGGAGTTGGCCAAGACCTATTCGCTGGCGGTCGTCAGTGCCTACATGGATTTTCTGTTGGATGCAGCTGAGATCCAGGTTCGCGAGGCCCTTCGAAAGATACCCGATGGTCAATATCAATTTGCTGATCAAATGGACAACCGTCGCCGAATCGTGGTGACCATCGACAAACGAGCGGAACAAATTCGAATCGATTTTTCGGGCACCGATTCTGTTTCGCCCGACAACCTTAACGCGAATCGTGCGATCTGCATGGCGGCGATCATGTACGTGATGCGCTGTCTATTGGACTCCGATATTCCGCTCAACGAGGGAGTCGTCAGGCCGGTGACCCTTGAGTTGCCTGAGTGTTTTCTCAATCCGCGAGTTGGAAGTGATGCGGCTCACACGCCTGCCATTGTGGGCGGAAACGTCGAGACCAGCCAACGAATCGTCGATGTGTTGCTGGGCGCACTGGGATTGGCGGCAGCCAGCCAAGGGACGATGAACAACTGGTTGATGGGAGACTCGACGTTCGGCTATTACGAAACGCTCGGCGGCGGTTCGGGTGCTACGGCGGTCGGCCCGGGTGCCGATGCCGTGCACACGCACATGTCGAATACCCGGCTCACCGATCCCGAAGTTCTGGAAACCCGTTTTCCGGTTCGGCTTGTGGAGTTTGGCATTGCGCGCGGAACCGGCGGGAAGGGGCGTCACAACGGTGGCTGCGGGATGATTCGTTCGGTCGAGTTCTTGCGAGCCCTGACGGTTTCGCTGTTAACGAGCCGGCGGAATTCGCAGCCCTACGGAATGGCGGGCGGCAGGCCGGGAGCAAGTGGTCAGAACCTGTTGCGTCGTGCTGGTTCATCCGTCGACGAACCACTGCCCAGTCGAATTCAAATTCAGGTTTCACCGGGGGATCGTCTCACGCTGATCACTCCAGGCGGCGGAGGTTGGGGGTCAGGGGAATCCTGATTCAGCAATGAACCTCCTACTCTTTCCAGTCGGCAGTCACGGTGACGTGCATCCGTTTCTAGGGATGGCGATTCGGTTGCAACAGCGCGGGCATCGAGTGACGTTAGCAACCAGTGGGCTGTTTCAAGAATTAGTCGAGCGGTGTGGGGTGACGTTTCGTGAACTGGGTGATCGCGAAGAGGCGCGAAGTCTGCTGAACGATCCCGATGTATGGCATCCGCTTCGAGCGGCGGGTCTGCTCGCAAGAAAGGTGATCACGCCTTTGATGCACGAGCAATTCAAGGCGATCGAGGAGCTAGCAACCAGCGACACCGTGCTGGTTGGTTCGGCGCTGGGGTTTGGCGTACGGTTGGCCCATGAAGTGACGAAACTGCCGTATGTGTCTGTTCATTTGCAGCCCGCCGTATTTTGGAGCACTCACCAATCCCCGCAGCTTGGCCGTTTCGCTTTACTCGGCGATCGAGTGCCGCGCTTTCTCAAAGAGTTTCAATACCGCCTGGCAGCTCGGGTGATGTTTGATCGCCACCTCAAGAAAACCGTCAACACATATCGTCGCGAACTGGGGTTGAAGCCGGCCCGTTCCGCGGTGGAAATGTTCCATTCGCCGCAATCGGTGTGCGCGATGTTCCCGGAGTGGTTCGCGCCGCGCCAGATCGATTGGCCAATGCAGACCGAATTCGCGGGGTTTCCGTTGTGGGACGAAAAAGGCTACACCGCAGTCGCGCCTGAGCTGGAGGATTTTTTGCGGGCCGGAAAGCCGCCGATCGTTTTCACACCGGGGACAGCACACACGCATGCGGATCGGTTTTGGAAAGCTGCGATCGATGCCTGTCAACGACTGGGGCGACGGGGAATGTTGCTTACGCGTCATGCCGAACAGATTCCGTCGGGTTTGCCCGAAGGAGTTCGCCACTTTGATTTCGCACCCTTTAGCCAAGTCCTTCCGCGAGCCGCGGCGATTGTTCATCACGGCGGAATCGGCACCATGTCACAGGGTCTCGCTGCCGGCATCCCTCAAGTGATCATGCCCATGTCGCACGATCAGCCCGATAACGCAAAGCGAGCTCGACGATTGGGGGTCGGTGAAATTCTGTGGGCCAGTCAATTCCAAGGCGCTCGATTGGCCAAAGTACTTGATCGATTGTTGGCCTCGACGTCGGTCGCCGCCAGTTGTGCAAAACACAAACAGGCTTTGTCGTCGACCGATGGCATTGAAGCCGCTTGTCGCATCATTGAGGCTGCGGCTTGCCGCTAACGTGGGGCACCAGTGTGTGGCAATCGATACCGTTCATGACATCGACCAGCCGCTCAAGCATTTTTTCATCGGAATACGTTCCCACGATCGCTCCTCCGCTGCCGCAGTATTTTGCCGAGGCGCCGACGCTGCGAGCGACCTCCACCATTTCCACATGAGCCGGATTCAATCGACAGATTGATCGACGCAAATCGAAATTGGCATTGATCAGTTGACGCAAGGCTTGCTCGTCCCTGTTCTGCAAGGCCCGTTTTCCTTGTTCGGCCAACTGTGCGAACTGTTGCATGGCGGCGACCACGGCGGGTTCACCGGCTGCAAAACGAGCTTTCAGATTGCTGTGAAAGACTTCCGTCGGCTCGCCGGGATGGCGGGTGTAGGCGACGTAAACATTGCGCAATAAATGCTCCGGCAACCGTTCGTACACGCCGACTTCCATGCCGCGGTGTTCCGACATTCGTTCGCGGGAAAAGTCCATGAAGACGAGCCCTTCGAACGCCTGTACCACTCGATCTTGCAAGCCCGCTGGAATTCCCAGTTCGTCGCGCTCGACCGATAGTGCCAGCGACGCCAGAATTTCCGGAGGCAGCGAAACGCCGAACCAACTCAATGCGGCGCGCAACGTGGCGATGATAATGGCACTCGATCCAGCCATGCCGACTTGGCGAGGAATATTCGTCTTAACGCTCACTGAAAAATTCGGAGCCTCCGAGTCGAGCGTTTCGCCAAAATAATCCGCAAACTTTTTCAGAGCCGCTTTGATCAGGCGTTCACTGCCGTAGTAGCCTTCCGCCGAGAGGTTTTTACGGAGGTCCTGGATCGAGGCGAAAGAATTTCGTTCGTCGGGCATTGGCAAGATGGTGATCGCATTTGCTTCGGTCAATTCAACTGTGGCGGCGTACTGACGAATGATGAAGCTGATGGTTTTGCCGTGGTAGCCATCGGAGGGGTTGCCTAAGAGTCCTGCTCGGGCAAAAGCTTGGCCAGTGACCCGTTTCATGCGTCACCCGCTAAAAGTTTTCGCATGCGCGTTTTCAATTCGGGATCTTCGCTGAGTGCCTGTTCGATGAACGCCGTTGCATAATCCCGAAAGTTACCAACGTCGACGCGGCGCTCGTCTGGTGCGAGGCGCACGCCCAAGACCTTGCCGCCACCACGAATCATCGCACGAATCGCATCGGTCAATTGCAGTTCGCCGTCTTTGCCGGGAGTAAGCTGCCGGAGGTAATCAAAGATGGATTCGCGAAAAACGTAGCGAGCTGCAATCGCCAAGTTGCTCGGCGCAGTTTCCGGCGAAGGTTTTTCGATGAGGTCTTCGACTACGAAAACCGGCGTTGATTCCCGCGTGGCCGCAATGCCGTACCGTGAAACATGTTCACGAGGGACTTTTTGGAAGGCAATCACCGCATCGGCATGGTGTTCGTTAAAGGTCTGCACCAGACGGTTCGTCAGCGAGTTGTGCCCGTACGGATGCATCAACGAATCGCCCAATGCCAAGATGAACGGCTCTGGACGCAAGCCCTGTTCTCCGCAGAGAACTGCATGGCCAAGGCCGCGTTGCTGTTCTTGAACGCAAGTAAGAATCTCGACGGCGGCGTATGGTCCGTGGCTCCACAAAGTGCGCAACAGGTCGGGTTTGTTGCTCTGGGTCAAAGCCTTCTTCAGAGCATCATCCGAGCGAAAGAGCGCATCGATGTCCGCTTTTCGCGGCGATGTCACCAGGCAAAAGCGATTCGCACCTGCGTCGGCCAATTCTTCCGCAATCCACTGCAGGGCCGGCTTGGTACCAATCGGCAAGAGTTCTTTAGGGATCGCCCAACTGAGCGGCAGCAGTCGCGTACCGAGACCTGCAGCAGGGATCAGCGCTTGAGTAACCACCAGCAACTCCTCGAGCGGACCACATTCTCCGCGACTCAGATCCGTTAATTCGTTTTCGTATCCGCAGCAGAAGTTGGTTCTTCAGGCACCGACAACTCGTCACTCTGTCGGCGTTCCAGGAATTTTTTGCGGATATGTTCCCGGGCGGTCAGGAATTTCTTGGTGATTATATCTTCCATTGCCGGGCTGATTTCGCGGTATTGGGCGACGAATAGCTGTTCCTGATAGGCTTCTCCACGAAACAGGCTGCCACGAATTCGGTTTCGCATTCGATTTGCCGAGCCTTGAATCAACCAGCCCACAACATTCCAGTTGCCCGGGGCGATGAAGGGTTCGCCAAACGAATCAAACATGCTGAACACGAGAAACGCATGCTGGCCAACCGAGTTTTTCATTAGCACCGTGACGTAGGGCCATTCCTTGTCGCTCCCCTCCATCTTTTCCATCCGCGTGCGGCGAACAACAATCTCCCAGCCTTGATTCTTGTAGCAGGTCGACAACTCGTGCCAGCCTGGGAACGGTTGGTCAAAGGAAAAGATCGAGACAAACCGACCGATCACCTCGCCGCGCTCGTCCTTGACCTCGCTGGGCGTCATGAACGTCCAGGTATTCGAAATTCGACCAAGGTCGCTTCCGCGATTACGTGTTTCATTGATGTAGTCGACCAGCTGCCAGCCCTCCATCGCGGTTTCGTCCAAGTCGGCTTTTGCGAGGGGCACTTCAACGTTTGTATCAAAGAACTTGATCTTGATGTCCGGTTGATACAACGAGCGGAACACATCAATGACGCTGATGATGCCAAGTAATGCCAAAGCGCCGGATACGACCCAAGCCGTCATTACCGTAGCTTTACTGATGGAGCGGGAAACGTGTTTCTTCCGCTCATTATTGTTCTGTTCACCGCTGATCACGAAGTTCCAAAACCGTGTTATGGCCGAAACAAAGCCTTGTCCACCATCATCGCCGAATTTTTCGGTCGGACCGCAGAGAAAAAACAGGAATTGGTCGGTGCTGTAGACCATCAAGATTCCGAGCGCCAAGGTGCCGTAGCCCAACAGGGCATGCGCCAAACCATGTGCCAAATCCCAGTCTAAGAAATACGCGGCGAGCGGAATCGTAAAAATCCGCAAGGTATTCATGAATATCGCCCAAAAGAACACCGACAGCAGCAACAACGTCGCACGAAACCAAGGTCGACGGAACAAGACAATAAAGAACGTTGCGACAAACAGGAGCGTGAAAAAAGATTGGACGCCGCTGCAAGCCTCTTCGATCCCAAACCCTTCCGTTCCCGGAGCCAAAATGATGGTGCCCGGCATGAAGTGAGGGTAACCGACCAAGTCCAACATGCTGCTGGTAATCCGGGCGCTAATTTGTTGCAAAGCTGTAATCAGGTAACTGTCGAGGTTGAAGGGAGGCGTCAGACAGATCAAACCCAGCAAAGAAATCGACAACAACGTGCGTCCCGTCTCTTTGTCCGTCACCATTGAAAACAAACTTGCCGCCAAAGCTACCGAGCAGGCTGCTGCAAACCAAGGTTCGACGTAAACCATCGCTGCCAATCCAAACACAGCGGCAATGACCAGCAACAAACTTCCCAACCAACTACGGCGAAAGTTGAACTCTTCCCTCGGCCAACGCAAATAAGCAAACGCGATCAAAGTCACCAAGGCAATCGGAAAAAATTGATAATGGGGCTTGGCCCAAATTCCGCGAAAATACAAAAACAGCATCGGAATCTGTGACGCCAACCCAACCAAATAGGGAAGTAATACATTCATCGAAGGGGAGCGGTCCATTACCGTTCCCGTAGAGGGCTTGATCGTTGATGTGGCCATGAATTGTTCGAACGCCTCAAACGGTTAGCAAAAAAACGACCGAGACGAGCTTCAACCATCGCCTGGTCGGAAAGTAAACTGCAAAAACAAAAACGGAGCGTGACCCATGCAGAGGATGTTTCCCAGACTTGATTTTAGCCAGAAACACGGCCTCGCACTACGACCAACAAGTCTCTGGCCAAGATTTGCCCGTGAAAACGTTTACCCAAAATACCAGCAAGAACGATAAGTCAGGTTGGGCCGACTTTGTCGCGTATTTTTGCCTAATCTGCTTAGTGCTTTAGGACCACAAACCGCGGGTATCGATCACCACTCGCTCGTCGAAAAGTCGTCGGGGCAGTGATTTGAATTGACGATGATCGACCAACACCAGAATAATGTCGGCCGCAAGGATTGCTTCCTCGGCCCCGGTCAGCGTCGCTTTGTTCTGCAAACTGGTCGGCAGTTTTTGAATGTTGGGCTCCACAACCAGCAGACGCCCAACCTTGTCCTTCGCGAGATGCTCGACGATTTCGATCGCTGGACTCTCGCGAATGTCATCGACGTCGGCTTTAAAGGCCAGACCCAGACAGGCGATCACCGGGTCGCGAAATCGAGCGGCTTTCTTTTTGACGTTGTCGATCACATGGTGCGGCTTGCTGTTGTTCACTTCCCGCGCGGTTCGAATCAACCGAGCTTGTGCCGGTGCTGCGGCGACGATAAACCAAGGATCAACTGCAATGCAGTGTCCGCCCACGCCTGGCCCAGGCCGCAGGATGTTCACACGCGGATGGCGATTGGCCAAACGAATCAGTTGCCAAACGTCGATTCCCAGCTCGTCGCAGATCAGTGACAACTCATTGGCAAATGCGATGTTCACATCGCGAAACGAATTCTCCGTCAACTTGGCCATTTCAGCCGTGCGAGCATCGGACAGAAAAATCTCGGCTGAGCAAAAAGTCTCGTACAGCTCCTTCGCTTTTTTCGCAGCAGCCTCAGTCACACCGCCGACAATACGGTCGTTGGTCACCAATTCGCGAAGCATTTGTCCCGGCAGGATTCGTTCCGGACAATGAGCGAAGTGATAATCCTCTGCTTTGGCAGTCGGCCCCAATTCGTCGAGCAGCCAGCCTTGGATCTGCTCCGTGGTGCCGACCGGGCTGGTGGACTCCAGCACAATCAAGTTCCCTGGCTCGACGACGGCGGCCAGCGATCGCGTTGCCGACTCGACGTAGGACAGATCCGGCAAATGTTGCTCGTTGCCATGTTTGAACGGAGTCGGTACGGCGATGATGAAGGTGTCTGCCGGTGCCGGTTTCGTCGCGGCTTTTAGGTTGCCGCTCTGCACCGCCGCCCGCACAAGAATGTCGAGGTCGGGTTCTTGAATGTGAATCTTGCCCTGATTGATCGTGTCGACGACGGACGGGACCACGTCAACACCCAGAACGCTCTTGCCCTTGGTCGCAAAGATCGATGCGGTTGGCAACCCGATGTAGCCCAGCCCGATCACACAGACATCAAATTTCTTGTTCATTCGCTGCAATTCTGTCTGATTCAATACGATGTGCCAGGCCCTATGCCAGATCACGTTCCAAAATTTCCCGAATCCGAATGGATGATTTTCCATCACCGTAGGGATTTTTCAAAGTCGACCTGCGCTTGTATTCATCGGGATTTTCAATCAGCATCGCGACCTCCCGAATAATCGTAGCGGGATCCGTGCCCACCAGCCGGCAGGTACCGGCGTCAACGCCTTCCGGTCGCTCCGTTGACTCACGCATGACCAAAACCGGTTTGCCAAGGCTCGGGGCCTCCTCTTGGACTCCACCGGAATCGCTGAGGATGAAGAAACTTCGATTCATTAACCACACAAAATCCAGATAGCCCACCGGCTCAATCAACTCGATTCCTGGATGGCCGCGCAAAATGGCATCGACGGGTTTCCGCACATTCGGATTCAAATGTACCGGATACAGCACGCCTACATCAGGATGAGTTTTAACAACTTGTAACAGCGCACGGCAGATATTCTCGAACCCTTCGCCGAACGATTCGCGGCGATGACCTGTTACGAGAATGAAGCGCCGGTTCTGGTCCCCAGCCAAAAAGGTGCGGGTGAATTGCGGTGAGATTGTATTGCGCTCCGCGATTTGTTCGCCGGTCACACCGCTGTGCTCAAGTTTGTCGCGAATGAACAACAAGGCGTCGATCACGGAGTTGCCGGTAACATGGCACGAGTCAGACGGAATTTGTTCGCGCACGAGATTGTTGCGACTGACGTCGGTCGGGGTAAAAGCCCAACGACATAGCGGCGACGTCAACCGCCGATTCATTTCTTCGGGCCAAGGGCTTCGCATGTTGTAGGTTCGAAGACCAGCCTCGACATGTCCAACCGGTATATTGGCAAAGGCCGCGGCGAGCGCTGCCGCAAACACGGTCGTGGTATCGCCCTGAACGAGAATCGCCGCGGGCTGCAACTCCAGCAGGTAGTGATAAACCGACTGCAGGACACGAGCCGTGAGGTCGACGAGTTGTTGACCCGGAGCCATTAACTTCAAGTCATGATCGGGCACAAGATCAAACGAACCCAACGCCTGTTCCAACATCTGCTGATGCTGCCCCGTCGATAGCAGCAATGGTTTGAGTGATTTGGATTTCTTCAGCTCCAAATAAACCGGAGCCATTTTGATCGCTTCCGGTCGAGTGCCGACAACTACAGCAACAGTTTTCATGAGGCCCAAATCAAGAATTTTTGGAAATAAAAACGATCAAGCAATGACGCGCAAAATTCAGGGAGACAAAACGACAAGAGCCTAACATTTGAGGGCCGAAACGGCTTCCTGTTTCGCCAGCTCTAAATCGTGATCGACCATCAACTGGGCCAATTCGCGGCAGGAAACCCGCGGAGCCCAACCCAGAACCGAACGGGCCTTGGAAGAGTCGCCCAGCAACAAATCGACCTCAGTGGGCCGAAAATAGCGAGGGTCAATCGAGACGTACTTCTCCCAATCGATATCGAGATAGTTGAAAGAGTAGTCCAGAAACTCACGAATGGTATGCGTCTCACCGGTGGCCAACAAAAAGTCATCCGGCTCATGATGCTGCATCATCATCCACATGCCTTCGACATAATCTTTGGCGTAGCCCCAGTCCCGTTTGGCTTCCAGATTGCCCAGGTAGAGCCGATCTTGCAGACCCAGTTTAATCCGCGTTGCCGCGCGCGTGATCTTTCGAGTTACGAAGGTCTCTCCCCGTCGCGGTGACTCGTGGTTGTACAGGATTCCGTTGACGGCGAACAAGTCGTAGGCGTGGCGATAATTAACCGTTTGGTGAAAGGCGTAGACTTTCGCGCAGGCGTAGGGCGATTGCGGGCGGAAGGGAGTCCGTTCTGATTGCGGAGTCTCGATGACGTCCCCATACATTTCGCTGCTGCTGGCCTGGTACACGCGGACTTCTTTAGTCTTGTTCAGTTGCCGGGCCGCTTCGAGGACGTTGAGCGCACCAGCACCGACAACTTGCAACGTGTAAGCCGGGGCATCGAAAGAAACTCGGACGTGGCTCTGAGCGCCGAGGTTGTAGATTTCGTCAGGCTGGATATCAAGCACCAGATTGGTGATCCCTTGTCCATCGGTCAAGTCGCCGTAATGCAGAAATAAGCGGGCTGCGGGATCATGAGGGTCCCGGTAGATATGATCGAGTCGCGCGGTGTTAAAGCTGCTGCTGCGGCGCACAACGCCATGCACCTCGTAGCCTTTTTCCAAAAGGAATTCTGCCAGGTACGAGCCGTCTTGGCCGGTGATTCCAGTAATCAATGCACGTTTCGACATTCGCGATCAAACCTCTCTAAGTTTTTGCCCAGTCCGTTCTTTCAAGTAATCGGCATACGTCGCTCGCAGGCCTTCTTCCAGCGAGATTCGTGGCCGCCAACCGGAAGCGGTAATTTTTGAAATGTCGGTACGTTTTACCGGGGTTCCATCAGGCTTGGTTCTATCGTAAACAATTTCGCCCTCATAACCAACGGTTCGCGCCACCAACACCGCCAAGTCCGCGATCGAAAGATCAAGGCCGGTCCCCACATTCACCCAATCCGGAGGGTTAGGGAGTTCGATTAAGTGCAAAATTGCTGCGGCCAAATCGTCCACATGCAGAAATTCTCGCCGTGGTGTCCCGCTCCCCCAAATCGCCACCTGTCGGGCCCCCGATTCGCAAGCCTCATGAAATCGGCGCAACAATGCCGGCAGGACGTGTGAATTCTCGGGATGATAGTTGTCGCCTGGGCCATATAAATTGGTGGGCATCGCCGAATGAAACAGGACGCCATGCTGGCGACGATAGAACTGACACATCTTGAGCCCCGCAATCTTGGCCAGCGCATAGGCTTCGTTCGTTGGTTCCAGCGGCCCTGTCAGGAGACAGTCTTCCGACATTGGCTGGGGCGCGTTCCGCGGATAGATACAAGTGCTGCCCAAAAACAAGAAATGTTTCGTGCCCGACTGATAGGCCGCATGAATCGCGTTATTAGCCATCTGCAGATTTTCATAGATGAAGTCGGCAGGATAAGTATCGTTGGCGTGAATGCCGCCAACCCGGGCCGCCGCAAAAACGACCGCGTCCGGTCGTTCTGTCTTGAAAAAGGCTTCGACGTCCGTTTGCCGCAACAAATTCAACTCGCCGCGCTCGCGAACCAGCAATCGCTGCGCACCTCGCTGCCGCAAAGCCCGCACAACGGCTTGGCCCACCATTCCTCGGTGCCCAGACACAAAAATTTTGGCAGTTTGCATGTTCATTTTGATAGACGCCAAGTCGCCGCACGATGGAAACAAATTTCTCAAACAGTTTATCGAATCAACAAGCGTACTCGAATCCGTCATTATTCAGCCGTTATTTGCGGTCCGAAAGGCGAATCTTGCTTCTTGGCCACTAGAAACAGAGCCAAGATCATGAAGAAACACACACGAAAAATTCACTGTTTGTTAACGAAATTATCGTCAGGCCTTCATTCTCGAACCTTATTTTCTTGTCCATGCAGGGGTGAATCATCTTCGTGGTGAAGACGAAAATCCTGGGACTTTTTTGGAGATAGATTATGAGAGTAGGTTCGAGACAAGGTTTTACGCTGATTGAGTTGCTGGTTGTCATGATGATCGTGGCAATTCTGGTCGGTCTAGCATTCCCCGCTTTCTTGGCGGTGAGAAATTCAGCCCGTTCAACACAATGCCAAAACAATTTGAAACAACTTGGTTTGGCCATGATGGCCAAGGCCTCAAATGATCCGAACGGTTTGTATTGCTCGGGAGCATTTGACTCCAAGCGTGATGGTGCGGTGGAAATTTTCTCTTGGGTTGCGGACGCCGCATCGCAAAACACGATCGCCGGACAGTTGCTGTGTCCGAGCAGCCCATGCTTGGGTAGCGAAAAGCTGAATGACCTGCTGTCAAAGGACACCAGCAACGCTGCTTCAACCCCTCCGGCACGCAATATTGGCTCCGCCAAATACATCGAAGTTACTTGGCCAGCAAACACAGTAGACCCAGCTCGCACCGCTTGGGTCCGCGAAAACCTTGTGGAGAAGGGTTACAACACGAACTACGCCTCCAGTTGGCACATGGTTCGAACCGCACCTGGCGTGGTCGCCGGTGTAACTACTGGAAGCCAAAAGGAATTTCTGAATACCGCAGGCCCACTGTCGATGGGAGTCCTTGATTCCTCGCCAGTCCCCAGCACAAACATTGGCATTTTGGCTTGTGCCGACAAAGGCGACAGTTCCGAAGCTACTCTGGTGGACACCGTCAGCACACGCCTGAAACTGACGAGAGGCATTCTGTTGGCCGAGTCGTTCAACGATGGTCCTTCCTACTTCAACTCAGCAAATGAGAAAGTCATTCCAGTTCCTAACGGAACTCCTCAGTCTTGGTTGACGACGACTTTTTTGCCAAAAGCTGGCGATCTTGTTACGGATGAATCCATTTATACTGGTTCAGCCTCCATTCCACTTGTGATGCAAGACACTCGAGACTGGCGCGCCTACCATAGCCGCTACCTCAACATCCTGATGGCCGATGGCAGCGTGAAAAAGATTTACGACTTGAACGGTGATGGTTACATCAACCCAGGCTTTGGTGTTGGGACACCTACCGACACAGAAGTTACCGGTTACGCTGACGCGCTTTGCGAAGTCAATCCATGGGATGTCTTCTTGGGCGTGTACTTAAGCAACGGTTATTCCCGCAAGGCATTTGAATAACATCTTCTCCCAAAGATGATGTCACGAGCGGCCGAGTCAACATGACTCGGCCGTTTT
>JBEBGH010000081.1:0-18032 GCA_040081565.1 Pirellulaceae bacterium | reverse complement strand
AATCGACGGAATGGCCCGTGTCACATTGGTCACCTCAAGTCGTTACGTTGTGCATGGGATTCGGTTCGGCCTTGAGCAATGGCGCGAAAACGATTGGCAGTGGGAACGCTTTGGCGAGATGACGCAAATCAGCAATTGCGATTTGTGGCGTCGAATTGATCGAGCGTTGACTTTCCACTCCGTCGAATGTCGCGTCTGGCGGCTAAAGGCCGAACCGAATGTCCAGTCCCGATCAATCCCAGCGACAGCAAGAGAGATTGCGCTCGCTCCGACATCACGTATCAGCAGATGGGCGCAACTCCCCAGCGCGTTGGTTCGCGGCGTCGGTCGAATGTTGCCCCGCGCTGCGATGGCAGCCAACTTTTAACCCAGAAAGTAAGAATGACCTCCAGCCGCACACTTGTCCCTCAATCAGCTCAGACACTATCTCATCAAATCACAGCAGGCCAGTTGAGCGACCCCAAAAGTGTCTTGGGGTGGCGGCGAACGTCCGCCAGTAGCGAAGAAGTCATCGTGCGAACTTGGAATCCCAAGGGTGGCCAAGTACGATTAAGAGCTGGCAATTCTCCGAATGTCGGCATTGCAATGCACTGCGTCGACCCGGCGGGGCTGTTTGAGTCGCGCGTCGTCGGCGAAGGTGCCCGGTCAATCGCTCAAGGGAACTACGAGTTCGAATACGTTATGGAAGGTCACTCGAAAATCATGCCGGACCCTTACGCCGTAACCTCCGTTTTTGGCGAATTTGATTTCTTTCTGTATGGCCAAGGCAATCACTTTCGCATCTACGAGAAACTGGGTGCTCATCCCCGCGAAGTCAACGGAGAAACCGGCGTTAATTTCGCAGTTTGGGCCCCCAACGCCCGTCAAGTGACGTTGATCGGCAGCTTCAACGATTGGAACGGCCACATTCATCCGATGCAGAACGTGAATTTCTCCGGCATCTGGGAACTCTTTATCCCCCACGCCAAACCGGGAGACGCCTACAAGTTCCGGGTTACCGATGCCCATGGACATCAAACGGACAAGTCAGATCCTTATGCTTTCTACGCTGAGCTGCCGCCTCGAACCGCGTCCATCGTTCACGACCTCAATCAGTTTGAATGGAACGATGAACACTGGATGAACCGACGTCGAGAGCAGAACCAGCTCCAACGCCCCATTGCGGTTTACGAATTGCATCTCGGCAGTTGGCGGCAAAGAACCGGGCGCCCGCATGGCTGGATCGATTACCGCACCTTGGCCCATGAAGTAGTTGAGTATTGTCGCGAACTGAATTTCACCCACATCGAATTGTTGCCCGTTTCCGAACACCCCTACACCGGCAGTTGGGGTTATCAAACAACCGGCTACTTCGCGGCGACGAGCCGTTATGGCAATCCCGACGACTTCATGTATTTCGTCAATCATTGCCACAACAATGGACTTGGGGTGATCATCGATTGGGTACCCGCGCACTTCCCCAAGGACGCTCATGGTCTGGCCCGTTTTGACGGTACGGCTTTGTACGAACATGCCGACCCGCGACAGGGAGAACATCCCGACTGGAGCACGTTGATTTTCAACTATGGCCGCAACGAAGTCCGCAACTTTCTGGTGGCCAGCGCCTTGTTCTGGTTCGACAAATACCACATCGACGGATTGCGAGTGGATGCCGTTGCCTCGATGCTGTACCTCGACTACAGCCGCAAGGAAGGCCAATGGATTCCGAATCATTTGGGTGGCCGAGAAAATTTTGCGGCCATAAACCTGTTGCAACAATTTAACCGCGAGGCCCATGGCCAATTTCCGGGCGTTCTCACGATTGCAGAGGAATCGACCGCTTTTTCCGGCGTCTCGAGACCAACTGACGCTGGCGGTTTGGGCTTCAGCATCAAATGGAACATGGGCTGGATGAACGACACGTTGCGCTACATGCGACAAGATCCAATCCACCGCAAATACCATCATGACCAACTTACATTTAGTCTGATTTATGCGTTTTCTGAAAACTTCATGCTTCCGTTTTCACATGATGAAGTCGTCCATGGGAAACGATCGCTGCTTTCGCAAATGCCCGGCGACAACTGGCAGAAGTTCGCGAATTTGCGGCTGCTCTACACTTACATGTGGATGCATCCCGGCAAAAAGTTGATGTTCATGGGCTGCGAATTCGGGCAATGGCTGGAATGGAATTGCAACACGGAACTCGACTGGGCATTGTTGGAATTCGAAAACCATCGTGGACTTCAGCATTTGGTCCGGGACTTGAACGAGATCTACGGTCGTGAACGAGCTTTGTACGAGTTCGATTTTGACGGCCGCGGATTTGAGTGGATGGAATGCCATAACCGCGACGACAGCCGACTGGTCTTTGTCCGACGGTCGCTCAATGGTGAAGAAGTCATCGTTGCGTGTAATTTTACTCCGATCATCCGCACCAACGTGCGGATCGGCGTTCCGCACTCCGGGGTCTACCGCGAGCTGATCAATTCGGATTCGATGTTTTACGGTGGGTCCAACGTCGGCAACGCCAATGAACTTGTCGCCGAAGCGATTCCACATACAGGGCAACCATGCTCTTTGAATCTGACCCTCCCGCCACTCGCAGCGGTGGTCATAAAACGCGACGCATAGGGATTCGCCAACCGCGGGTAAATTGGCCTCAAGCGCGAAGGCCGATTTCACGAACTTTGGCTACCAACGTCACTTGAGTCGCCGTTATCGACCGCATTTACAAGCAGGCTGCGGTTTCGGTATCATATTTACTCGGCGATAACTCATTTTCGCTCGCTTTTGCCATCAACAGACTAATCCCTTAAAGCCGCTGCCTTTCGGCAGTTTTTATCAATGTTTGACTCCCTGCAAGAAAGCCTCCAGTCCGCCTTCAAGACGTTCACCGGCAAGGGGAAATTGACCGAGTCGAATATGCGGGACGGCCTTCGTCTCGTTGAACAATCGCTGCTCGACGCGGACGTCAACATTACTGTGGTTCGCGACTTCATGCGGAGCGTCACTGAAGACGCGCTCGGCGAAAAGGTTCTGTTGTCGTTGCAGCCGCAGGAACAGTTGATCGGCATCGTCAACAAACACTTGATCCAGTTGCTCGGTCCAGTCGACCATTCGCTTCCGATGTCCAAAGACGTCAACATCATCATGATGTGCGGTTTGCAAGGTAGCGGCAAAACGACGACGTGCGGCAAGCTCGCTCAATTGCTGATGCGAACCAATAAGATCAAGCCTTTGCTCGTCGCCGCCGACTTGCAGCGCCCCGCCGCTATTGAACAGCTCCACGTCATCGGCCAACAACTCGATGTACCGGTCTACTCAGAACCCGGCGAAAAAGATCCAGTAAAAGTCTGCCGCAACGCGGTCGCCAAGGCCCGCAAGGAAAAAATCCCACTCGTCATTCTTGACACCGCTGGCCGACTGGCGATCGATCAGGAGCTGATGGAACAGCTCAAGACCATTGACCGCGAAGTGCAACCGGATCAGGTGTTCCTGGTGGTCGACGGCATGACGGGCCAAGACGCCGTTAACAGCGCCGGGGCTTTTCACGCCGCGTTGGAACTCAACGGCGTGATCATGACCAAGCTCGATGGTGACGCCCGCGGCGGGGCATTGCTCTCCGTCAAACAAGTCACCGGTGTGCCAATCAAGTTCATTGGGACCGGCGAACATCTCGACAATCTGGAGTTATTCCGCCCCGAAGGGATGGCCAGCCGAATCCTCGGCATGGGCGACGTACTAGCCCTCGTGGAAGAGGCTCAGAAGCTTGTTGACGAAAAAGAACAACAACGAATTCAAGAACAATTGGAAAAAGGCCAGTTCACGCTTGATGACTTCCGCGACCAGATTCAACGCATGGCCAAACCAGGCTTGATGATGAAAATGCTCGGCTTGCTCCCCGGAATCGGCGGCCAGATGAAGCAAGTTCAGGACATGATGGGGAACGCGGATACCGTTCGCGAAATGCGTCGGCTTATGGGAATCATCGATTCCATGACTCCCGCCGAACGGAAAAATCCAACGTTGATCGACATGAGCCGGCGTCAACGAATTGCCATGGGTTCCGGAGTCCAGGCCAAACAGGTCAACGAACTCATCAAACAATATGACTTCATGAAGCCCATGATAACGGGCATGGCTTCTGGTAACCCTGACCAGAAACGCCAGATGTTTGAACGAATGCAGGAAAAAATGGTGAACCCCGGCGCCACGATGTCGCGCGAAAAGAAGTCGACAGGCAAACGCCTCACCGACAAAGAGCGCGAAAAGATCCGCAAACAACGCGAAAAACTGCTTCGCCAAAAAAAGAAACGCCAGTAACAATAACTGTCGGGATTTGCCTCGCATACGCTTACGGGCCCCGCACCTTTACGTGGCCAGCGTCATGAACGAAATGTCACGTCTTGGGACCTACAAAGCTGGCGATTCAATTTGAGCTTGAGGTTTCCGGTTCGCTTGGGATTATCTCAACCAGGAGAAACTGCAATGACCGAAGAAGATGAAACGCTTGTAGGTCGTATCCGACCTTACATGAAACGTCGAAAAGGATACTCAGAGCAGAAAATGTTCGGCGGCCTGTGCTTCATGATCAACGGCAATATGTGCGTTGGTCCTTGGAAGGGCTCGCTCATCGTACGGCTTTCAAAGGAGAACCATGAAGTCACTCAATCCATGCCCCATGTCAAGCCGATGGACATTACGGGCAAAATCATGAAAGGTTGGGCACGCGTCGAGCCCAGAGGCATTCAATCGGACGAAGATTTGAAAACCTGGATAGATTCATCAGTGAAATTCGTCAAAAGTCTTCCCAGTCGTGAAAAAAAGCGCAGTCGAGCTAAGCCAAGTTGATTCTAGACCGATTCAAATTCTGAGCGCTGCATCGGATGCGGTCTTATCCGACTTTGGGAAGCGCCATCTAAGGCAAATCCGGCGTTGAACATTTTGAGGCCTCAAACTGCGGCAATTTCGCCGCCGGGACAGCTGAAAACGCTGGCAAGCTTGCGAAAAAACGGGGATAACGCTAAACTGACAAAACGAAAATTTTTGATTTCACTACAAGGATAGATATTGTGTCAGTAAAAATCCGCATGAAGAAAATGGGCAGAAAGAATCGACCTTTCTTCCGCATTTGTGCAACGGATAGCCGAGCCCCACGCGATGGTCGCGTCATTGAGGAAGTCGGCTCGTATGATCCATTCGTGCCTGAAACCGATGCCCGCGTGATCTTGAATAACGATCGTGTTAATTATTGGTTAAGCGTTGGCGCACAACCGAGTCCAAAAGTTGCCGTCTTGATCCGCAAGTATGGTTCAAGTGGTTCGCACCTCGACGCCCAGCACAAAGCCATTGCCCGCTTGGGCGAACGCCGCGCGAAAAGCATCGCTGCAGCTCTCGAGGCCGCAGCCAATTTGCCTTCGCCACCACCGCCTCCAGCACCAGCAGCGGAAGCAGCACCTGTCGAAGAAACCGTTGCAGCCGCCGAAGGCGGGCAATCCTAAACTGAGCAATCGTTATGCGAGTCGACGTGTTGACTCTGTTTCCTGAGATTTTCTCGGGATATGTCAGCCAGTCGTTGCTGAACAAAGCCATTGAAAACGGCCTCGTCAGCATTCACCTTCATGACATTCGTTCTTGGTCTAAAGACAAATTCAACCGGGTCGACGACCGCCCATTTGGCGGCGGACCCGGAATGGTTTTGATGGTCGAACCAGTGGTCGAGGCGATCGAATCGGTTCAGCAACAGAGCGAACCTCCAGCAGAGGTGGTTTTGCTTACTCCTCAAGGTCGCCGCCTCGACCAACGACTTGTTGAACAACTCGCAGCCATGCCGCGTTTGTTGTTGGTCTGCGGGCGTTACGAAGGTTTTGATCAACGGATCATCGACATCACTCGCCCAACCGAAATTTCAATCGGCGATTTCGTTTTGAATGGCGGCGAGGTTGCGGCTATGACGATCATTGACTCCGTGATTCGCTTGATTCCCGGTGTATTGGGCGATGAAGAAAGTAGCCGAAACGATTCCTTCTCCACCGACAATCGCTTGTTGGAATTCCCGCAATTCACACGACCTCGAGAATTTCGTGGTCATGAAGTTCCGGAGATTCTTCTTTCAGGCAATCATGCCAAGATCGAAGAGTGGCGGCGGGAACAATCGCTTCAGCGAACACTCGCCCGACGCTCGGACTTGTTGTCGCAGGAACCGCCTTCGGCCGAGAAAACTCCGCCAAAAAACTGATTTTTGGCCGGGTGGCGTTTTCAATCCCGGCAAAATAGCGTATAAAAGTGACTTAACTGAAGCAGAACCTTAACCGCTGAATTTTCATGACTCAAGAGATTCTCAAAAAAGTAGCCGAATCTAGCCTCCGTGCCGAAATCCCGCAGTTCTCGGTCGGCGATACCGTCGATGTGCACTGCTTGATTTTGGAAGGCACGAAATCACGAACCCAGATTTTTTCGGGAGTCGTATTGGGCCGTTCGGGTTCCGGCGTCAATGAAATGTTCACCGTCCGCCGAATCGTCGCGGGTGAAGGTGTCGAACGTAAGTTCCCCATTCACTCACCAAAAGTCGACAAAGTCGAAGTGAAACGTTCGGCGATTGTTCGCCGCGCGAAACTTTACTTCTTGCGAGATCGAATCGGCAAGGCTGTCCGCCTCACCGAACGCCGCTAATTTCTGTCTTGCGATCGTGCCGATTTATTGTCCTGGTCGCGGGCCTGTCGTGCGCTTTTTATATGTCGCGTTGTGTTGTTTTCCCTGCGACCTTTTCCGCCAGAATCTCGACCGCAACGGTGTCGTAAAGCAGTTTTCCGCGATTGGTCAGTCGAAGTCGCGGCTCTGAGAACTCGAGCAGTCCCCAATTGGTGAGCCGCTCAATGGCATGCCCCGCGCAATCTTTAAACGACATTCCTGTTCGTGAATGGAACTCGGATTCCGATGGGCCATCCAAGTTTCTCAGGCCAATTGCGAGCAACTCGCGAGCCGATTCAGCCGGAGAAAGTCGTTCTTCCAACTCGCGAGGCGTGGAATTCATTTCCATCAGCTTCAAATACCGCAACAGGCTACCAACATTGGTGTACCGCATTCCGGCAACGTATCCGCTCGCGCCTGGACCGAAGGCCCAATAATCCAGGCCGGACCAATAGACTTGATTGTGTCGTGAACGCCGATCGAGCCGCGCGAAACTGGAGATTTCATATTGGGCAAACCCAAATTTTTGCAGCCGCTCCATCGTGGTTTCGTACATTTGCAACCGAAGTTCTTCATCGCTTTCGACTTGCTCGCCCTTTAATCGCCGGGCCCAGAAGCGTGTTCTCTTTTCGTAGGTCAATTCGTATGTCGAAACGTGTTCGATGGAAAGAGTTTCCAAATTCTCGAGATCTTGCACCCATTCAGTTAACGTTTCTTTCGGCGTCGCGAAAATCATGTCAATCGAGACACTGGTTGCAAACTTTCGAGATTCTTCAACTGCTTTGCGAATTTGTTCCGCATCGTGATCGCGTTCGAGAACCGCGAGCTTCGACGGATTGAAGGACTGTGCGCCGAGGCTCACGCGGTTAATGCCGAATTCTCGGAAGACGGTACTTCGGTCGCGTTGCAGGTCCACCGGGTTGGCTTCGATCGTCACTTCTGCTGTTTCGGGCCAGGAAAATCGTTTCCGCAAATGAGCAAACAGTTCCGCAAGTTGCTGATCAGAGAGGTGCGTGGGGGTTCCACCACCCAAGTAAACCGTGTCGACCTCAAAACTCTCGGGCAGGGATTCAATTTCCTGGCCCAGAGCTATCAAGAACCGGTCGACCAGATAATCACGACCGGCGACGAGGGAAAAATTGCAGTAGCCGCAGCGGTGCCGACAAAAGGGAACATGCACATAAACCGATCGCGGTCGCGGCTTCTTTAGGCCAAAATCCAAGCCATTCGAAGATTCTGCCATGGCTATAACCACAAAACCAATCGACCGCCCAACATATCCGGCAGACGTTTTTGGACCAACCGTTCGGCTTCCGCACGCGAATAGCGAGTGCTGAAGTGCGACGCGATAACGACTTCGTTTCGGAATTCGTCTTGCCGTTCTACAAAATCCTCCAGATGCATGTGACCGTTCTTGTGAATGTACTGACGTTGATGGTCGTGTGCCAGGAAGGTCATCTCAGCAATCAAAACTTTCGCGTCGTAGAATTCAGGATTTCGATCCAGTCCCTTTGGTGACGTATCACCGGTGTACCCGACAAGCGGTACCAAGACTTCATTGGTAACGTCAATGCCTTGGCCGCGCAGATCACGGATTTCATCCCCGTTCAGTTCCGCGTATTCCAACTTCAGTTTTCGGCGGCGGTCATTGACAATGTAACCCAGAGAAGGAATTCGGTGGTCAACATCGAAGGCTTGAATGACTATTTCGCGCGTCAAGTCGTATCTCTCGCCACCTTCCATGCCCACCAGTTGACAAGGAAATTTGCCGCGATCGAGAGGTGTGAAGCTATCCAGCATGTTTCTCACTGCGGAGACCGCATACTTGGGAAGGATAATCGTCGGCGGCTCCATCTTCATCAATCTGCGCCGAGCAACGTACAGCGGCAACGCAGCAATATGATCCAGGTGACAATGAGTCAACAGCCAAAACGGGGTTCCCATGAAATCCCATGGATGAGCGCCGAGGTCAAACCCCAACTTCAGTTCGGCAATCCGCCAATAGGTTTGCACGGCCGCTCGCGAATACCCCTCAATGGTCAGCCCGTCGTGGTGCATGGACCGCACTGGCACATTCTTTAGCATGAAGCGATTCCAAACCTTACGACGTCAATTCAAAAAAAACAAACAGGACTAGAACGACTCACTGGACGCTGGAAAGGTTCGTTGGCGAACGTCGGCACACCAGGTTTTGACAGCCGAACGAATTGACTCGCCGACCTGGGCATATTGTCGAACGAAGCTGGGGACGTAGCCGCTGGTCAGGCCAATTAAATCGTAAATCACCAGGACTTGACCGTCGCATTCGGGGCCCGCCCCAATGCCGATCGTGGGAATCTTCAGCTCTTTGGTCACGCGGGCTGCCGTGGCCGACGGAATGCATTCCAAGACGATCGAAAATGCACCCGCATCTTGTGCTGCTTTGGCGTCGTCCATTAGAACTTTTTCATCCCGCTGGACTTTGTAGCCGCCCATGACATGAACACTTTGCGGACGTAATCCAACGTGAGCCATTACCGGAATGCCTGCGCTCACCAGACCACGAATTACGTCGGCTTGCTCTGCCCCGCCTTCGAGCTTGACGGCCTGAGCACCTGAACGCTTCAGAATTTGTCCTGCCGTTGCAACGGTTTGATGAACGCCGAGATGATTTTCGGGGAAAGGCAGATCGACCACCACGAGTGCCCGTTTGGCCGCCCGCGTTACCATCGTCGCGTGGTAAATCATCTCTTCGACCGTCACTGGCAAGGTCGTGTCGTGCCCTTGCACGACCATCGCCAGACTGTCGCCAACTAACAAAATGTCCACTCCACTCTCGTCCAGCAAGCGAGCTGTCGGAAAATCGTAAGCGGTCAGCATCGAGATTCTTTGCCCGGCTTCCTTCATTTTCACTATTTTAGGGACTGTCACTCGTCCGGACGATTTTTCGCTCATGAAAGCTCAGGAAATTGAAAGCGTTGGTATTTTCGATCGTATTTGAAATCAGCCCTGATTTTAGACCAAATGCAGAAACTTGTAAGGCTGTCGACTCGCCAGTTCTGACTTGTTTGCAACAAGTTGGGGGCATTCGCGAAAGCGCCACTGGCGGTAAAATAAGTAGAGCCGCCGCAGAAGCTTGACGCAATCGTTGCGCGATTCAATCGAACTCCAGTTCGCAAGGTGAAAATCATGAAAATAGCAATTGGCAGCGACCATCGCGGAATCAAACAGCGAGCTTGGGTAGCGAATGCCATCCGCAGAGCAGGGGGAGACGTGGTCGATCTCGGGACACATTCCGAAGAAAGCTATGATTATCCCGACATTGCTGCCGAAGTTGGCGAGCAAGTAAGCGAGGGAAAAGTCGATCGCGGAGTTTTGATTTGCGGCACTGGGATCGGTGTCTCCATTGCCGCCAACAAGATCCCGGGTGTGCGCGCCGCCGTCTGCCACGACATGCATACTGCAATGATGAGTCGGCGACATAATGACGCCAACGTCTTATGCCTGCCGGGAGATGCACTGACCGAAGCCCAACTTGAGTCGATGGTCATTGAATGGCTCAAGACTGATTTCGAGGGCGGCCGACATCAACGTCGCGTCGACAAAATCACGGCACTCGAAGCCTCTCGTTGCGAGTAGGCGATTTAAGCGACCACGGTTATAGTCGCACGCATCTCCGAGGCGTGGGCACTCTGTGTCTTGACTCGGAGAGTCGAGCGACGAAGGTACAAAAGTCGCACGCATCTCCGAGGCGTGAACGTTCCGAATCTCGACTCGGAGAGTCGAGCGACGGCGAAAATCTCCGAGGCGTGGGCGATTTAAGCGACTACGGTTTCAGTCGCACGCATCTCCGAGGCGTGGTCGCTATGAATCTCGACTCGGAGAGTCGAGCGACGGTGGGATACTATCCTCGCGGTATCCACGCGAGGCGGGGCCAGTAGAATCGGCCAATCAATCGTGAAATGAACGAGCCGATTTTCACTCCCCTGATCGGACGCACATGCAACCAGGCGTTGAGCGCTCGAACTAAACAAGTCGATTCATCTCGGAAGCTCGGTTGATTTGCCAGGTCCGCGAATCGCCGCTGAGCGCCGTCGAACCACGCCGTCGATAATGGCTTGCCAAGTTTCAATGCCAGTTTTACAGCCATCACGTGAAAATACTGCGTATCGAACCCAGCACCGATATCCAAACAGCTGTTGACTCTTGCCAACATTGCATCGTCCATGACATCGAACAGCAACATCAAATTTACGATCGCGATCGTATCTTGGGGATTGAGTGCGATGACGGCGAGGTAAGTGTCTTTTGCTTTTTGCTGGTCACCGTTGGCATTGTGACCCCGCGCGAGACGACTAAGGACGTGGGTGCTTCCCGTCAACTGGTAAGCTTTCTCCAATACGGCAATCGACCCTTTCGGGTCCTTATCTTGAATACACATGCCGTAAAGTTCCATCCACCGGGGATTTTCAGGTTCTTCATCGAGCAAAGCCTTTGATATCGCGACTGATTTCAAATTCTCATTTCGTAGCATCAATCGACTTGCGTAGGTTTCACGAAGGCCCTGTAAGCGAGGAAATGTTTTGGAGCAAAACTCCAGAAATTCCATGCAATCGCGAGCAAAAGCCGGCCGATCCAGAGCTTCGAAAAACGAAAGCGCAACGGCTTCGCGGTTTTCGGTTTGGGTGAGACTCAACACTTCAGTCACTTTTTCGAAAGGCCGTTTTTCGTTTTGGATCGCGATGTACGCCAGGATTGGCAGATCGATTCCTTCTCGAAGCTTTTCGCAAGCGAAAGCCGCAGCAACGGCGGGACTCCGCAGCCGAAATAATCGCGCCACTTGATCAATCAAGTCGCGATCTTTGGGCCATTTCTTCAGCATCGGCTCCATGATGACTTCGGCTTCGTCGAAATTTTCTTGGCGAACCGCGCAATCCAATCTCACCCAAGCGGCCGCATAGCCGAACTCATTATCCAGCGGAACGTCTTGAACAAGCATATTGGCCTGCTCGGACTCACCGATCTCGAAGAAGTAGCGTGCTTGTCCGACGCGAAAACTACAATCGCCAAACCGCGATTGATTGCCTGTCATGAACTCGGTTGCCGCCGACGCGCCATTCGCGCCCTTAATTGCCATTGTTGTGTCGAAAAGATATCGCATTGAATATGGCAAACGATCGTAAATAAAGCGCCGATATTTCGCTTCGTTTTTAACGTCACTTTCGATCCCTGCCAGACGAGCCATTTCACTTAGGCTGCCCCAATGTCCCGGTTCAATCTCCAAGCATTGTTCAAAGAGCTTTCGCGCGGCCAAGACGTTTCCGCGAGACAACTCCAGTTGAGCGAGTCGATAGAAGGCGGGTGAATAGGCCGGATGATTTTGTATCAGCTCTTTTAAGGCTTGTTCAGAGTCATTGAACAGGCCGCACAACTCCACGAGATACGCTCGCTCAAACTCCAATCCCGGAAATCGTTTGTGGTTCTTTGCAACTTTTTCAATCCATTGACGAATGACGGTCAATGTCATCCGATCGAATGATTGTGTATTGAGAGTTGTCAAAATCGCCTCGGCAAACGCTTCGGGGATTCCCGGCGGATTCTCCGGCAGAATCGTTTCCAACTTCTGCAAACGGACCTGTGGTTTATTTTGCAGCCCTTCGGTTCGATCATTCATCAAATTAATGATCCGAGCGCAGGTTAATCTGGCAGACTGCCACCAACGCAATTTTCCCGTTTCTTGCGATTTGAGCAACGCTTTAAAGTCGTCCAAGTTTTCCAGATCCTCGGAGGAAACTTCAAATGCCTTTCGCCACACGTTCTGCAAGAGTTGATCATCAGACGAAGAAGTGGGATTGCCGATTCCAGGAGCATCCGATGAAACATTGTTGGGCGCCGTTGCTTCGGTTGTCATATTGGCCGGCGTGTGGGAAGGACTCGTCTCTTCCGTCTTCGCGGGCACGACTTCTTCCTTTGGCCGTTGCTCCAGTTCGCATTCGTATTTCGGCAGCTCTTCCTCGCCAATCAGCACCCGCCCTTCTACCAAAACTGCTTTTGCGAGGTCGTCGCGACTCTGGCTCAAGTACCAATCGGCAAGTCGGCGATAGGCTCCGGGGAATCGCGGGAAAAATCGAATGCAATCGCGCATGCACTTTTCGTATTCTAGACCATTTGGCGAATCCTCCAAAACATCTGCCAGCATGAAGCGTGTCTCTGGTTCATTGTCGAATCGCCGGACGAGCGACTGTGCACTTTCCAATCTTTGATCGAACGTCAACTTGTTTTTGTTTTGCTGCAACCACCGGGAACGCAACGAATCATTTTCGGGAGCGATCTCAATTGCGGTGTGCAGGCAGCGTTCGGCGTCTGCAGCATTTCCCAATTGCAAATGGATTTCGCTCAATTGGCTCCACAGCGAATCCATCGACGGATAGTTGGCAGCCAGCGATTCAAAAACATTGCGAGCCTCAACCCATTCGCCTTTGGCAAAAACGGCGAGTGATTCAACGTACTCAACCAGCTTTTTCGAAAGTTTTTGTTCATTGGCACGTGCCAACCGAACGATTTCGTCAGCGTTGTTTTCGTCGATCAAGCGCAACATCGCCTGAATTTGCCGAAGATCAACTTCTTGCTCCTCGTCACCTGTCTCCGGGAACTGCGCGAGCTCCCGCAGTCTTTTTTCCAACTGCTGAGCCGTGATGACAATGCCATTCGCGCGCATGTCACTGGCCAAATTCAATCCTGAGTCATGCGGGATTTTCGCGTAGGCGTCTTCCGCCGCGATTCTGTCACCGTTGTTGCAGGCTCGGCCCAGATCAACATAGGCTTGACCCGGCACATTCAACCATTCGAGCTTGATTTCGACTTCGTTGATTCGATGCGGGGCAACCATGGCCCAAAGACTTGTCGACTTTTCGTAACGGGGTGTGAGACTGTCGTAGTCAATGCTGGCCCCATACCAATGCATCGGGTCGCGAATATGAAACAACTTCAATCCTTGGTCGTAGCCGCAGACCACATCGACATGACTGGAAAACAATCCGGTCAAACAGCCGACGAGCGGCACGTTTTGATCCAGCATTTTTTCCACGATGTCCGCTTCCGGAATTACACACTCGCAACGAAAGCCCAGCGACCGCATGTGGTCCACCATTCGCCACATAGGTGTACCGTGGCGGGTACCCATCGCCTCGGCGTAATCGATTGCCCGCGCGGGAACTCCTTGCGATCCAGCCACCATGGCCGCGACGGTTGGCACGCAATGATTGATCGTTTGCGAAACAAGAGGAGCTGGGATGTAGCGTTTAGGACTATTGGACGAACACTTCGAAAGCTCCTCAAACTCAGCGATTTGATGCCGCTCGACAATTTCTCTCGCTTCGGCCGGATGGTCGTTATTCATCAACAACAAAACCAATTTTCGAATGGCAAATCGTTGCAACCGCGAGGCAATCGGCCATTGAGAAATCGTTCGCAATTGATTGATTGCCGAATCGATATCGCCAGCAACTTCATAACAGGTCGCTCGGGAAAACTCGAGACGCGGATCGAAACGGAAATTGCCTTGAGCGTTCAATAACTCTACGGCACCATTTAGATTGCCGGTGGCGAGAAGCGAATCGATGAGGGCCGATTTGGCTCGCGCCCAGCCTGGTCGCAACTCAAGTACACGACTCCCCTCCTCCACCGCATGTTGCCAATCGGTTCGACACGCTGATGCTCTGGAAAGCACATACCACACAACTTCATGGCCGTCAGCTTGGTCTTTGGACCGTTTATGGTGCCGTCTCGCCGTTTCGTGCCAGCCCATCAATGAATAGTTGTACGAATGAACTGCATCGATTAACGCTGGCAAACAGCTCTCAACCGGCTGGGCCACCGGCGCCACCTGTTGCTGGGTTCTTTCCAGCAACGCCGTCGCCTTGGCGAAATTTCCGTGCGCTGACAAGTCCCAAGCGTGCAGCAGATTGATTAAGCGATCGTCCGGATTTTTTTGGCTTTGGTTTTTGAAAATCGCACGCGAGCGGTTGAAGCGGCAGCACGACTGAGCAACTTCGCTGAGGAAAATCCAATCCCAAGAACTATATGAAGCTGAAGGA
This sequence comes from Pirellulaceae bacterium, assembly GCA_040081565.1. Taxonomy (GTDB): domain Bacteria; phylum Planctomycetota; class Planctomycetia; order Pirellulales; family Pirellulaceae; genus BJ22. Next base: position 3,285 of record JBEBGH010000081.1, on the reverse strand, counting down.
TGCTTCTCATTCTCCAGTTCCAAAGTACGAAAGCCCGTATTAAAGGCGTGAAAAACTTCACCTTGTTCCCAGCGAGCATGCGAGTCATGTAGCTGCGGATGCAAACTTTCGCGTTTAGCGATGGACGTTTCGAAAAACATGACGCATCAGGAGATTTTGGAAAGGATTGGAAGTCGAATAAATTATCACACTTTTTTATCGGACACTATCGCAGCTAACTTTGTTCGATCCGATCGCAGCTTTTTAAATGATTTTTTTGGGCGTCAAATCAAGGACATTCGAGGGAGTTTTTACAGGCAAAAACAAGGACCGAAATCGACAGGCGATTGAATGTGGTCTACAATGGTGCGAAGTTCGCCAGATTAACATTTTTTTCAGTCGCCGAGAGTCAACATGAAATTCAATTTGCTGTCCGCCTTGCTAGTCGCCGTTTGCTTCTTCAATCTGAACGGCACGGTCGCGAGGGCCCAAGAAGGTGCTAAAGCTGCAGCAGAAACGATCGTGTTGTTTGACGGCAAGAACCTGGATCAATGGCGAGGTTACAAGGACGAAAAGATCGGTGACGGATGGGCGATTGTAGACGGCGTTCTCAAGCTGACCAAAGGCGGCGCTGGTGACATTGTGACGAAGGCAGAGTTTGCTGACTTCGAGTTTGCTTTCGAATGGAAAGTCGAAAAAGGGAGCAACAGCGGTGTCATGTATCGTGTTTCTTTGGGAGACAAGGCACCTTATTTCAGCGGCCCTGAGTTTCAGATTCTCGATGATGCGGTCCATGCCGACGGCAAGAACCCTTTGACCTCGGCCGGCGCTGCCTACGGAATGTATGTTCCCGAAGGCAAAGTCCTCAAAAACGTAGGCGAATGGAATTCGGCGAAAATCGTGCTGAATAAGAACCACTTGGAACACTGGCTCAACGGCAAGAAAGTTGTCGATGCTAAAATCGGCTCCAAAGATTGGAATGAACGACTAGCAAAAAGCAAATTTAAAGAATGGCCAAAGTTCGGTAAAAATCCTTCCGGTCATATTGCCATCCAAGACCATGGCGATGTTGTGTATTACCGAAACATCACCGTTAAGCCACTGACGAAATAGATTTCGGCGGCAGGAGTGCGGGATTAGGCGAACTATTTGCCGTCGGGGACAACCAGGCGTGCCCTCGAATGCGCCGCCTGGATTCGTACCGTCGTGCCGCTGTTGAATTCCAAAAAGTCTTGTTCGACTCCGTCGGAAAACACAACGCCCGACTCAGGCATCAGACTCTCCATCACCAATTCTTCATCGGCTTCCAAAGTGCCCGCGACGAGGTTGGCTTGGGAATGTTTACTGATAAACGGTTCGCGGACGACCCATGCAAGGCGGCGATCTTCCCAGCGTAGCTTTTTGGAGGGGCCCGATTGTCCTCCCGTCCATTCTGTTACCCCACGCGTCATATTGAACACACTGGAAAGCCAACCGGTTGAGCCAGCCCCGGTCGCAACGATCACGCCGCTTGAAGACTGCGGTTCAGACTCGCCTTGATAGTGAAGCGTGTAACGAGCGGAAACATGCGTCTTGCGGCCTATGAAAAAATCGTTAAAAGCGAGCAACGTTTGGCCGTCGTTCAATGTTGCTTGCGCTAAGGTGACTTCGCGGCAATTCGCCGCTTGGTCCAGCGTGCGTTTCAAAGTCCGTCGGACCTGTTCCACAGCGAACGGCACCAGGATTCCATCGTTTCGAGCCTTGTCTGGGTTGACGCCAATGATCGGCAATTCGCCAGCGTATTTGGCGGTATTGGCCACCAAACCATCATGACCGAGAACGACAACGACCACGACATTTCGAAAGTCGAAGTTCGCAAGAAATTTTCGTTCGACGACGGTCACTGGAAAGCCAAGATCGATTTCCTGCCGGAGAATCTCTAGCGTCGATTTGTATTGAGCATCTTCATGCTCGTATTGTTCAAAGTCAACTTCGGCTTGAGTGGCAGCTGGTTGTTGTCGTGTGTCCGTCTCGAATGGAGTTGGCTGCGCAGATTTCGCTGGCAGTATTTGGGCGGCGGCGTGTTCGATCGCTTGCCTGATCCGAAACTGAGCAGCACCTCTGGTACCCCAACGGGCCAAAAGTCCTTGCAAACGAGTCGCTGTTGTCACCAGCGCGATGGATGGTCGCATCATGATTTCGAGCCACGTTTTTCCGAAGGCGTATCGATCAACGACCGGAGCAAGTCAGGAGAAATATCCAATCGCCCGATGCGCTCCGCGTTCTGAGCCAATTGTTCGAACGCAATCGCCATGATCTGACGGGCGTCGCCGCCTCCCGAAGCAGCCATGATCGTCTTCCAATCAGAGCCTTTCATAGCATCCAGTGTCGCCTGGAAGATTTCGGTCTGTACCGCCGCCAGTTTGCGTTGATTGTCGGTCTGTTTTTCAACTAGTTCCGTGCGTTGATTTTCGATAGAAATATCGGCTTGCATTTGCGCCTTACGGACTTCGCTGCGTCTCTCTTCGACAACGCGCTCCGTGTTCAGTTCGTTTTCCTTGATCTGTCGTTCCAACTCGATCGCGATGTTGCGGCGCGCAAATACTGCTTCGTCTGCTTTCACAAGTAACTTTTCTCTCGCATCCGCCTGCATCGCCTTTGACATTTCTGGAGCGGCTTTCACGGACAAAACCACAAGAGCCAAGACTTCGACGCCCAGCATCATCGTGATCTCGGATTGCCGTAACCCTTCAAGCAAATCGGCACTCAATTCAGCGGACCGGGTAAGAATCGACTCCAACGAGTGCTTTTGTGCAAATGCATGCGCGCGGACTTGGACTATTTGCACCAATCGTTCTTTAAGTTTCTCCGGATCGTCGGTAACGTAACGTCCTGAGCCATCGATCGAAAAATCCATGACCTTCGCCAACCTTTCCGCGTCGGCGATTCGATAGGTCAATTGCCCTTGGATCGTGGCGTCTTGAAAATCACTCGTAATATCCTCGAACACAAACGGGACATCGACGCTCGATTGATTTATTTGGACAAGCGACGTGCTCGGGGCGAAATAGAAAAAAGACAACCCTGCACCCTTACGAACGACTGTTCCGTTCTTGAATTGAAGGGTATACGTCGTTGGTGGAGATTTGAGGTACCGAATGCCTAGCATGATGGACTCCAATAATCGTGTGGAATGCAGCCTCAATTTTAATTGACTTTCGCTTGGATAACTGCACTTTAGGCGATCGCATTAAACAAATCGTGGGTTGATATTGCCACAAAAAAGGCCCTCAGGGAAATTGGAGGTTCCAACACCAAACCAATCAC
>JBEBGH010000080.1:0-18042 GCA_040081565.1 Pirellulaceae bacterium | reverse complement strand
CTCGTTTTCGATTCGGAATTCATTCGAACTACCGGACGGCTTGCGCCGATTCCGCTAAAAATGGATGCCCGGTCAAAGCGTTCGAATTCATTCAAAGAACCGGACGGCTTGCGCCGATTCCGCTAAAAAAGTGGGTCGAAGAACCGGACGGCTTGCGCCGATTCCGCTACAAGTGGATCGCGTTTTTCATTAGTAGCGGAGCAGCGCAAGCTGCCCGGTTGTGCTACGGAGCTCATTCTAAGAACCGGACGGCTCGCGCCGATACCGCTAAAAGTGGGTGGAAGAACCGGACGGCTTGCAGGCTGTTGATTTAGTCCTAACCCGAAGCGTGAGCGAGGGATTCCGTGCCCCTCGCTGACGCGTCGGGTTGTGATAAAGCCATTGCCGTCAGAATCTCCACTAAATCAACAGCCCCCTTGCGCCGTTGCGCTATAGGTGGAACGGTAATCAGAAGGATTTGTCCGAGGCTCATGAAATTGAAACGCGAACGAACCAACCATCGTTGTTGCGAACTAATTTCTTGATGCCAATGATGGCCGAGCGGTTGAGGGGGCCGTAGATGTGGGGAAAGAGGATTTGATCATCGGCGGGAGTCGGGGTGCCGTTGGGGCAATTGTTTGGACTCCGCCGGTTGTACGAACCCTTCGAAGGTTCCATCGCACTTCATGTTGTAGTCCTGGACTTCCTGATAAACCCGGCTGCGAATTATTTCGCGAACCGTGATATTCTCAGCGAGGACCGTTAATATTTTTGGCTCGGAATTACGTCCGTCGCTGGACTGATCTTGGATCAAAATAGATTGCATTGCTTCCTCCGGAAAATCTGGTGCCGATATTTTGTCTTCTTATTTGTTCGATCGCAACCTGTATCATGAATCCATTTTTGGGAATGTCCCCTATTGCCATCCCGCCCTTTTGCCTTCCCGCAGAAAGACGGTTCAGGATCTTGGACATGGTCGCCTTTTTGCTCCTGCGAAAATAGCGTTTTTTTCGGGAGCGGGCGACAACAAAAAAACACCAAATTTTTTTCGTCGCTTGCCCATCCAACAGCTATGAATCTTTTGGACTCTGTTTATACTACGAAACGTTCGTCGCTCTATAACTTGATTCAGGAAAGCAGGTAATGAAAACAATTAATCACTCGACCCATTCAAAATCCAAATGCGTTTCAATCCGGTTGTCAGAGAAGTTGGCGATCGTTGCCGGGACGGGTGCCGCCCTTGCCGCCTTTACCGCGAGTCCATCAATTGCAGGAGCCGATGTTGTTCAGTCTTTAACAGCCCCAATTTCGCCACCCATATCCGATGGAACTACTTTCTGGGACGTGGACGGTGATGGAACGAATGATTTTGCTTTGGTTAATTATTTCACCTCCACTGCATATTTCGATGACGTGAATGGCGGTCGTCTGGTAGTACCCGCGGCAGCCTTTAATGACGGGATTGCCAAACTTGCGATTGGATTGACAGTCGGAACCGGCTTGACAGCGGCATACAAATTTCATGCTGCGGCTCAAAATTTTAACACCATAACGGTTTCTGGGGTGACCGGATCTGATGCCTCGAATGGCGGTTGGGTTTATGGTGACACGGGATTTTTTGGATTCAAGTTCACCAATGCCTCAGGGACTCACTTCGGTTGGGGTGAAATGACCATCGCTGATCGTGGCAACGCGGGAAATGGAGATAACTACATCATCAACCGGGCCTACTACAACGATACTGCTAACGCCGCTATCCAAGTTGGATCTACTGGAGTTCCCGAACCTTCGTCCGCCGCGTTGTTGGCGATGGGCGCTGCTGGATTGGCGACTTGGCGACGACGAAGAAATCGTGCCGCTGTTTAAAAGGGTGATCTGTTGATCGCCGGGTTGGACTGAGTGATTCGGCGCAACCCGCCGGTGTATCCCGTGTTTTGGGAACGCGACGAATACCAAATCGACGGACTACGTGAGGGAAAACAAGCGTAGGGTTTTTCCGGAAATCGTCAGGACGTTTCATGACGTAGCGATGGAGCGACGGCATTGGCGGCCTCCTTGATATTAAACTCGCCCCCAATAAATTCGGCCAGTTGAGTTGCCACCGAAATCGGATCGGTTAGCGCATCGTGATACTTCACGTCGACAAAGTCCAACAAGCCCAGACCGCGACAGTGGTTCAGCAGGAATCGCACCTGTTTTACTTGTTGCGAATACGTTCGCTGAAGCGCTTCTTCAGTGATTGAAGCCCCCGCCTTTCCAAGTCTCCCCAACATTTTCTTCTGCGAACTGACAACTTCTACAAGTGGTCGGTGCATGAATACGATTCGATAGTGATTTTCTGGCGGCAAATCCTTCAACAACTGAACCACGATTTTGACGGCCTTTCCTTTGGCTGCCGAAATCCAGCCCGAATCCGTCGCCGTTCGTTTGGCGTCTTCATGTTCGAAATAACCACGTTGATTGCTCTCGTCCGATTGGCGATGGTCATCCACCAAAACCGGCACGCCGCCCGCCTGCAACATCTGCATCATCATCGAAGTTCCGGTTCGCGGCAAACCGGTGACGATCACTATCGACTCTTCGCGCGGCCGCAACTGCGGCGGCGTGATTGAAACTTGTGGGGACGCGAATTCCATGTCCCGTCCAAAAGTCTCATCGAAATCTTGCCCATACAGTTTCTCCGGCACGCCAACCGCGATCCGTTTCGCCAACCGCTGTTTTGCTTGACGAGCTAATTTTAGATGATGATCGTGCGCGGCCCAGTTACCCATTTCCTTGCGAAACAGAGTGGCCAAAGTTCGATGCGCCGCAGGAAAAACAGGATTGATCGCCACCGCTCGCTGGAGTGCCTCCAGCGCCGCGTTGGTTTTCCCCAGTCGCCATAACGCCAGCCCGGCGACGTAATGCGCAGGCGCGTAATGATAGTGTTGTCCAGCCGCAGTGAGCGCCTCTGCGGACGCAGTTTGCCAATCTTTTTGATTGAGGGCCACACGAGCCAGTCCATAATGGGCATTGGCATTCAGCGGATCAAGTTCGACGACGCGACCAAAATTTTGCCGTGCAGAATCCCACTTCCGCATGGACACGCAAACTTCACCCATCTGTAAAAACAGGCTAGGCAAATTCGCGGTTTGCGCGGAAGCGGCCTGGCTGAGCATCGCCAGCGCCTCGTCATAACACCCTTCGAGATGCAGCAAACTTCCTTCGAGAAACGCAAATGCTCTCGGATTGACACCCGCCCCCGAACGAAGCTTTTTCAGTCTGCGTTTGTCGCGATCTTTGACCTGCTCCCAGTCGATATGATCGTACTTCGAATTGTCACCAACCAAACCTCCGTCAGCCGTTGCGCCTTGGTGCGGCTCATCTTTCACGGCCGGGTGTTGTTCACAAAGTTTTTCCAGCAATGCGTTAAGCTCTTCCGCCGAAGATTGGGAAGCCTGTTTCTTGCGTTCGCGCAGAAGCGTCATGGTTTCTCGCGCCGCCAGTACATCCAGCTTTAACTGGGTTTGCAACAAGTGTACGCCAAAGCGACTTTCATGCGGCCAGCGCTGCCAAAGCTGCGAAAAAAGGGCAGCGGCCTCGTAGAATTTTCCACCATCAACATAGGCTCGAGCGAGATTGTATTGCAGTTCGCGATTCGTTTCTTCAATTGCTTTTGAACGGTCTTCATCCGGTTCGTCGATGTAACCCAAATCGACGAGTTGCCGAATCGCTTCCTGGGCATCAACGGGATTCATCCGAGTTTCAGGCGGGTGGCGTCCGTCTTCGCCAACAACAGCATCCCATGAATCGACATATTCAACCGAAGGAGGTAGTTGATTGATCGATTCCTTGTAAATGGAAGTCAGCGCACGGCCATCCATGTCACGCCCGACGGGGAGTCCAAACAAAGAAAGAATCGTTGGCGTCACGTCCAACAAACTTGCTCCAAAAACCAGCTCATCTTCTTTGATATCGGGGCCATTGGCAACAAAGATTCCAAACTGTCGATGCTCGGCGGCTGGTCCAGCCGGCTCGTTGGGCAAACTCTTGGGCCGCAGGTGATCGGGATGAAAACCATGATCGCTAATCAGGATCACCGTCGTGTCCTGACCAACCGCATTCAACAACGCCCCCAGCATCATGTCGTGATAGATGTAGCCGCCGTTGATCACATCTTTGTACAGATCAAAGTCTTCTTCGCTGACCCAATCGAGCTTCGGCGGATGATACTTCATAAATCCGTGGCCAAAGTGATCGATTGCATCGTAGTAAACGGCAGCAAAATCCCAATCGGGCGTCGTTTGAATCAAATGGGTAGCGGCCGCGTGGATGCTGGAACACTCGGCGAAGATTTTTGCCACCGTTGCCAGACGTTTATCTTTTTGCTGGTCAATCTCAGGTGCGCGAGGGACGAAGTTGCGAAGCATGTCGCCTTCCAACTCGTGTGGATGAATTCGCAGCGGCGCAAGTTCTTTGGTGAGACTCGCAGGGTAAACGGTACCCAATCGCATCGGCCACGGTTTTCCCAAGGGTGAAACGGCTTGTTGAAAATGATTGGAGACCATCGCGCCATTGATCGGTTCAGCAGGACTGCTGGGCCACCAACCGACAACCAGCGATTTTTTTCCATGTTGATTGAGGATGTTCCAGATGGCCTTTGTTTTGCGGGAAAGATTGGTAATCGGCCGAATCGTGCCGGAATCGGGATCGGGTTCGGAGAATCCGTGGATGCCGTGCTTGTAAGGTCGTTTGCCGGTGGCGATTGAAGTCCACAACATTGGCGACAGAATCGGGTTCAGCGTCGCGAGGTTGCCCATCACGCCCGTCTCGATCAGGCGAGCCACGTTGGGCATCACACCAGCATCAACAAGTGGAGAAATAACTTTCCAATCGGCCGCGTCCCAGCCGACGAGTAGAACTTTTCGCTTTTTTTGCATTAGTAAAGTCTAATCCGTTTTTAATCGGTCGGCTGACATGGTGGCGATCACGCAGCAATCAGCCACTTTTTCAATCCTGCTTCAATCAAGGCCATGCCCAGCCCTGGAGCATCGAAATGTACGACGTGGCTCTTGGCTAGGCACCAAGGCACGCTACTTCGGCATGGTTCAGCGTCCTCCCGAATCCAATTCGCTGGTGCAATTCTAGCACACCATCACGAAGGGTGACGGGCGCCGGAGGCCGTTTCATGACTCGCAAATTGCCCGGTTTCAGTTACCGAATTCATTAGTAGAATCGGATGGCTCGCGCCGATTCCGTTACAAGTTCACGGTAGATCGAATTGATCAATTGGCAATTTGTAAACTAACCGTGTAACGCTTCCCGAATTGCGCGGATGTGGGCCGGGCCTGTCTGGCAGCATCCTCCGATGAGGGTTGCCCCTGCATCGAGCCATTCTTTGGCCAGTTCGCCAAAATCTGCTGCGGTCGACAGACCCGTCCATGTTCGGCCCTGAGCATTGTAAACCTGTCCGGAATTGGGATAGACGACAACGCGTTTGGTCGGAGCGGCAGCACGGATCTTTTCAATAAGCGAACGGACGTATCGCGGGGCAGTGCAATTCACACCGATCGCGAATACTTGTTGGCAATTCTCAAATAAAGCGGCACACTCTTTTATTGGCGTGCCATCGCAAATATGCTCGCCATCGACGCATGAAAAACTGACCCAGGCCATCGCATCGGTCGATTCCACCAGCAAGTCCCGCAGAACCTCGGCTTCTTGCGCACTGGGAATTGTCTCGCATGCCAACAAATCCGTCTGCGCCTGGCAAATCACATCGAGTCGTTCAGCATGAAAGTTTCGCAGTTCATCAAGGGAAATTCCGTAGTGTCCCCGGTACTCGGAACCGTCCGCCAGGAACGCGCCGTAGGGTCCGATACTTGCCGCGACGATGGGTCGATCGATTTCTCCCTGCCCGCAAGGCCTGCCAATGAAGTCTGCGACCGCCCCTTGAGCAATCGACACCGAATCCCTTAGCAGTTTCCTGGCCTGCGCTTCGGGTATCCCTGCAGCAACAAGTCCGGGAATACTCGCCTGGTAACTGGCGGTCGTGATGCACATCGCGCCGGCTTCCAAATACGTTTTATGCGCATTGCGGATTGCACCGGGATCCGTCAGCAGTAACCGGGCGGACCAAAGTTCGTGATTGAGATCATGGCCTTGACGCTCAAGTTCGGTTGCCAATCCACCGTCCAAGACGACAACGCCGACTCTCTCGAACAGCGAATTGAATTGTGAGAGTGTTAACAAAACGCACCAAGAATTAGTTAAGCGAGAGTTTTCAACAAAGGGTTTAAAGAGTTAACCTCAGGTAACAAATGTGTTTGCAAAATATTTACTGATGAATCGATCATATTCGAATTGGGGGGCTTTAATCTGCGCAAATCCGCGCCATCTGCGGTTCACTTAGTTTCACACTTTAATGAGTTAACCGCAGATGACACAGATGTTCGCAGATGTGTTTTCGATGAATCGTTTAATTCGAGTTGTGCCGCCCGGGAAACTCAAGCCAATGACCTACAGATTCCGCATTGGCTGGAAGACTATCGCTGGTTTAAGCGGTGATTTGTGCGGGATGTCTGTGGACCTGCGTTTGCACGGAAATAGAAAAAACCGGGAGCAAACCATGCGTGTACCCTCCCGCTCGTCAGCAGCCATTTCCAGTCCGCACGCGTTGATTGTTTATCGGCGCTCATTTTGCTGGTTGTTTTTTCTTCACGCGACTTGATTGATATTTGCCCCGCCACTCTTGGTAGGCGCGTAAAGCCGATTCGCGGACACCTGGATCAAACCAGCGGCGATGAAAACGGTACCCGTCTTCCAGTTTTGTTATTTCTGCAAGCTTGGCAATTATCAGGCTATCACGCAAAGTGTCGCGCAATTCCAACGCGGAGATCATTTCCGGTACAGCCGACTCGACCCCCAGTTCACCCATCAATTCCATTATCGGCAACTGTCGCTCGTAGTTGTTGATGTTGGCCAATAGCGCCGGGACCGCAGCATCTCCCAATTCAAGAAGTCTTTTCATCGAGTCATTATGACTAACGTCCGTCCAACCAGGGCGAGACGAACTAATTCCGACCAATTTGATCTGCTGAACAAGCGTCCGAATTTGTTCGGGCGTACCCTCTGAAAAAACCAAAGGCTGGGCGACACATTCAATTTTAATCTCGTTCAAATGCCATTGTGGATCGGGCCAACGACTTCCGTGGTATGTATACTTGATCGCCCATCGACCTGGTTTCGGACAGCCCTCAGCCGGTACCTGTTTAAAACCAGATCCGCGAAGCGCAATTGTTTTGGTTTGGCCCGGTTCTACGGTGATGATGTCCGACGGCCGTTCAATTAAGCCCTCGCCCTCGATTTGCAATTCGTCTTTCGGATTTTCATCGTCCAAATCTCGGAGCGAAAGAGAATATCCGTCGGCAATGAGACTTGGAACTTCAATTGTTCGGTCCGTTGGATTGCTCACCTCGATGGCAAGTTGAAAGGGTTCCGCAACAAAATAGCGATCCTTTTCCGATTTGATGGAAAATTTCAATCCCTCGGTCTTTGCACTCTCGTTTTGCTGTCCGGCTATGGGGGAAACAAGCATCGAAAGAAAAAACGCGATACACGGTGCTGAAGCAATTCGAATCATGACAGTACTCAAGCGGAGAGTAGAGCAGAAATCACTATCGATCAGTTTAGGACGTAGCCGATCTGTTTGCCAGTGCTTTCGCGGCTGGTAACTCACTCAAAACTTAAGTGACAGAGTATTCTTCGGCTAACTTGGTGAGCATGTCTCTCACCGATGCGAAAACAATCTCGCGGTTGGGTCGGTCATGCCACAATGTGATAACCTGACCAATCTTTCCGCCGGCTGCAGGACTGTTGTCGAAGCAGAGAAAATCGCCTGCAGTATTGGTCGCCATCGGAAGCCATTTTGGATGCCACCAAGCATTACGAACACCTTTGTCGGGCGACGCCTCCGCGTCTTCGAAGTCGCCCGAGCTGTCCAAGTCTTGCCAGATTTCCCACTCCTTGCTCGCTTGATCGACCGACAGCAGTCGAAATCGCTCGCCAGAAGATTCGTCCAAGATTAAGCCTTCTCCACCGGTCTGTCCGTTATGCCGTTGAAAGAACTCTTTCACTTCACCCGTCAAACGGATTTTCGTCTTGCCCATCATCTTGCTCACTTGAGATGCCGTTGCGCCTTTGACCAACGACTTTGCAAGCGACTTATGCTTCGATGCCAAGCCCGCTTCAATCGCCTCCCACGCTTTCGCGGCAGTCAGAAGTTTCTTGGGTTTCGAAGTAGTTACTTTGGCTTTGTTGGCCGGCGATTTCCCCTTCACCTTCGCTTTCCCGCTGGCGCCTTCCAGGAGTGTGACAATCTTTTTCTTGGCTTTGATTTTCCGGGCGAATTCAAGTGGCGTGAGGCCCGAGCAATCGGAGTCTTTGGATTGCTGAGCGGTCAGCGTCGGATCGGCTCCGCATTCGAGTAACTCGGCAAGCGACATGTCTGCGTCAGATGCCACCGCAGCGTGCAGAGGGCGCCAACCGTTTTGCTTGCCGAACTGATTGGGATCGGCTCCGTGCGCGACAAGCAGCGCAATTAGCCCGCGGCAATACAAGCTGCCTTTAGCGATGGCGCCGTGCAAGATCGCCCCTTGCAATTCAGGTTTGATGGCAGGTTTCAAGCCTGCTGCAAGGAACACTTCAACGGTCTGCAGCGTTTCCTTTCCATCGTAAGTATTTACTGCTGCATAGAGCGGCCCATGTCCCCAACTGCATCGAACCTTGAGATCTGCGCCGTGATCAATCAACAGCTTTACCATACGCGACGATGGATGTGTCGCAGCATAGATCAGCGGATTTCGCAAATGGTAAAGGAAGTCTTTTATTGGCTTTCGCGCCGCGATGTCCATTGCGTTTACGTCCGCGCCAGCTTCAAGCAACAGCCGGGCTGCATCGACTTTGTCCAAAATTGCGGCGATACTCAGTGCCGTACTCTGACAGTCGTCACCGTCTTTTGAAAAAGGGACATCAAGATCAACGCCCTGCTTAATGAATTGCTCGATCGCGCTAAGCTTGTTTTCACGTACAGCGTTGTACAACTTTTCTTGTGGCGACTGACCCATGGATGGTTTCCTGAAACAAACGTGTCGTTAAGTACGATGGAAGTGGCAACAGCCTTGAGTGAAAAATTGTACAAAATATAGCCGCGGTTTTGGTCAGAACCGGCATCAATCAAACAGTCGACGGCTAAAGGCCGTCCGACAAATAGGTGTCGCCTTTCGCTCCAAGTCCCTAGACTTATTGAACCTGTTGCAAACCGGGTCGCCTTTTGCTCCGTTCGCTTATTCTCGTGTAGGCGCCTCGACATCCAGCTGATGTGCTTTGCGGCCGCCGCGCACTGTTTTTGGTTGACCTGCTTCGCCGGCGAGTAGCACTTTCGCGACGTTGACCGAACGTGAGATCAGATCGGCGGCTCCTTCACGGAGCGCCTGGCTCTTTGCGACGTATTCGACGTTGCGCTCCATGTTCTCGGCTGACCAGCCGCGAGAATGCGCGATGTAGGGAAACGGCGGCAAATGGCATCCCAGTTCCGAGAAGAAGCCCAGCATTTGGCCAGCCACGGCTTGGACGTTGTCCTGGCCACCGGTGATGATGAAGGCGGCGACTTTGTTGTGCATCAGGACTTTGTTGGCGATCGTGATTTGGTTTTGAATGCAGTTCATCCGCTCGACCATTTTGTAATACAACGAACTTGCGTTCCCCCAACGAATGGGTGTGGCGATAAGAATCACATCGGCCCAGTGAACGAGCGCTTCATAGACCCGATCCAATTGATCGTTCGGATCCATCTGCGTGATTGAGCACGGCCAGGTGCAGGCGTGTGAACTTTTGGAGTAATAGCCTTCGCAGGCTCGGAATTTCAAATCGTTGAGCCTGACCGTACGCGTCTGGACCCCGAGTGTCGACTTGGCATGTTCCATGGCATGGTCGAGCAGCGCGTCCGAAGTCGAGTAACGCGGATTGGCGGCGTCCATCACGGTTGTGGAGATGCCAACAACGCGAATCGGGCCAGCGTCGCGAGTGACGGGCCGTGCTAACGGGTGACGCTCATGTTTCTTTTGTGTGCGGGGTGTGAGCGGCGAGAGGTTGACCAACAGTCGCTCGTTTTCAATCTTCAACTCATAGGTCGGAACGGCGTCTTCCTCGTACCCCGGTTCACCACGTCCGGTCTGGCAATGGAACTTCCAATTGTGCCAAGGACAAACAACATAATCGCCGTCGAGCCGTCCGTTGCCCAATGGCCCACCCACATGATTGCACACTCCCGAAATTGCGCTAAATTCTCCGTCACGATGGATAAGTGCGATCTTGGTCTTGCCGGCGCTAACGTGCTGCAGGGTCTTCTTCTTTAGCTCCGAAACTGGGCCGAGGTCATGCCACTTTGCTTCTGCCATATGCAACTCACTTGCCTGTTGAAAACGGATCCACCGTGCGCAATGAAAGCGAAATAGTCCTTGACGATGCACATTCTAGCAGAGCGTCGCTCAAAAAAAGCTGGTCTTCGACGAACAACTCAACACCGATTTTTCAAACCTGCGATTGCTCAGCTGCCCGGTTTCAACTATCGATTCCATTTGAAGCGGAGCAGCGCAAGCGACCCGGTTTGAGCTCTCGATTTCATTAGTAGCGGAGCAGCGCAAGCGACCCGGTTTGAGCTCTCGATTTCATTAGTAGCGGAGCAGCGCGAGCTGCCCGGTGTTTGCTTCGAATTCATTGGAAGAACCGGACGGCTCGCGCCGATGCCGCTACAAGTAGACATGGCCGCATGGCTTTGTCCTAGCCACTCAGTAGCTCTCAGGAAGTTGTCCTCGTTGCTGTTTGGCATGCCAACTGAATTCGACTCCTTCAGGCTGAGAATTGCGCGGAGGCCGCAAACGGCCAAGATTCGGTAAGTCGTGAGGAAATCCAGTCAGTTGTTGATAAAGAGTTCGGTCATTTGCTTTCGCCAAATCCACATTTCGCATCCACATGACTCGCCAACGCCGCAGTCTGGGCGAATTCAGATCGATTTGCCTGATCAGTCGCTTTGCTTCGGTGTGATCACTCGAAAGAACACCTTCTAGCAGTACGACCACAATACCGGAAGACAGAATCGTCAACGGATCCTGGACAGGCTGGTCAAGCTTGATCGCGTTACATCGCCGACATGAATAGACAAGGTTGAAATAATCAAGCGCCCGAACTGGCACGAGTGATTTCGGTTCGAAATGGTCCAACTCAAACTCGCTCGTGACTTGTCCCCATGTTTCTCGTTTCAGGCAATAGACACAGCGAAACACGAATTCGTCACGCAGCCACGGGCGAAAAGATTCGTAGGATGAGTACCCGGCAGGCCCATGAGTTCGCTCCGCTCTTGCGTCTGGGTAGTCAAAGATCACTGCTTCGAATCCATGGTACCTGAATCCAGATCGGTGAGGTAACTGTGTAGTTTCCTGGCACCTTCAAAGGGAAGATTGGCTTCCGAATCCACTTGCTCCCGCATGAGTTGCGTCAGACCGGCCAATTCAAGCTGCTCGTCGCGGCTGAGCGTTCCTTGAATGTCGCCGTCGATCAATTCGAAACGCCGCTTGTTCAGTTCGGCCGTCCATTCAAGCTTTTTCGGCACGTTCGCGCTCTCCAACGCCACACGCCCAAAAAGACCGAGAATCTGGTCGTGATCGAGACCTGGATCCTGCAGAGTAGGCTTGACGGCCCGCATTGCTGCGAGACTGTAATCTGGGTTTCTGGCATCAGATGGAAGTTCTCGCCCCGTCTCGGCCATGAATATTTCGAGGTGCTTGAGAAACTGGCGAAACCAGTCGTTTGCACCTTCGTGCAGTGTCCCGGCATCGGAATCAGGCTGCTTCTTGACGGCCATCGCTTGAGTCTGTGTCCTGAACTGCGGTCGCCAACATCTGCACGGCGGTATTCGCTGCTTGACGATAGTGACCAATTGTAATGACACCCGCAGAGCCGCTTTTCTCCGCCAACTGCTTCGCCTTCACGGCAACTTGCTCGGCAAAAAAAGCCTTCCATTCCGCCAACGCCCGAGCCGCTTCCGTTTCAATCCGATATGGCTTGCTCTGATCCATCACAACCTCCCTGTCGCATGTTGTTGACGTATTTTATCGCATTGGCTGGATTGTCGAGAATTGCAAATTTCAGGCTGAAATGTTCTGTAAAGCTGAACAGGCCGGACCAAGAAGCGAAGATTTTCTGCACGCGATGTTGGCTCTAATTGAACGGCCTGCCGTTAAACGCAATACCCTCCAATTAGTAGCGGAGCAGCGCGAGCTGCCCGGTTTCAGCTATCGATTTCGTTCGAAGACCCGGACGGCTCGCGCCGATTCCGCTACAAGTCGACCCGGCCGAAACATGGCCGCATGGCTTTGTCGCGAGTGGACCAGCGCGACGCTCAGCGAACGCTCTCCCCATTTCGGTTTGGGCGGAGTCGACAATGTCTCGAATCTGGTTCGCCGCGGGCGAGAAAAGGTGCAGCGAGTCGCGAAGATGGCAGCAAGCCGCAATGCGGATCGAATGCGTGCTGAATCTGAACACACGATCTGATCCCACCGAAGTCCTCTCATCAAGAGTTGAGAAGAAGACTCTGGCTTGCTAAGAAGCAGTACGGCTCGACCTTCCGTCATTCTGAGCAACAAAAAAAGCCTTCAATTCCGAAGGCATTTTTTGTTTTGATTGTGGGCGGAAAGAATAGCTCGCCACGGTTTCAGTGCCTACCGTGCGCAGCTTGATTCGCACAGACCTACCAAGATGTGTTGTAGCCGATTTGTTGTCGTTCATATCTACACTTTGAATTCTTGGTCCAAACGTTGCAATCAGTATACTTCTGTAGCGGGCAAATGAAAGTAGTTGCCCAGTACTTCTTTAAGCCCCAGATTATTGACCATATCGACCATCTTGCGAAGGCCAGCAGTCAATGAATTCTTGTTATTCGGCGAAAAGGCCAAAATATCGTCTGGATATGCCTGGATTAAGCGTTGGCCGATCCAAATTAATCTAAGCCGATCCGTCCAAATCTGCTCGTCACTTATTTCGGTCGAGTGAAATGGGAACGCTTTCGGCCAACGACGAGCAAGTTCATTTTGCCGAACGATGTTCGGACAGTCAAACATCATTGTCATTTTTGCTTCCGAATATCGGGCAATGGCTTCCCCACCCTCTAAAAATGAACCGGGATATCTAGTGAATGAATTGATCCTGATTGAAGCTCCAATCGCCGCACACTTGGCTGCGATTTCGAACGTTGCCTCAACATCATCTGTCTTGAAATCGTACAAGTTCAAAATAAATGCGCACGTTGGATGAATACCTTCGTCGATCAATTTTTCCAGCTTCCCCAAAAATTTTTTCTCGTCGCGCAGGAACTGTTTGTCAAACTCCTCGCGTTGTTCGGGAGTCACCGCATCGATCCCAAGATATATGGAATCACACTTCGATCTTGCGAGAGCCTCAATGACTTTGAATGACAATTGCGGAAGCGTTGCATACCCGTTCCACGTCAACGGCAAGTCAAGGCTTTCAATCTTTTGACAGAGCTTAATCGCGTGACGCGGATCGTTAGTGAAATTGTCGTTAACCGCAAAGACATGCTTGAAACCTAAATCAACGAACTTCGTCCAATCGGATGCAACATCGTCGATCTCTGCTTCACGGGTCCCAGTGTAGTGACTGGGACTGTAGCAGAATTTGCACTTAAAAACACATCCTCGTCCTGTTTCATGATTAACAACTCTTCGAGGATTCGCAGCAAAATAATGATTAAGCGTTATCTGATCGTAGACTGCATGCGGATGGTTCAGATCTCCTCGTTCGTCACTGAGAACCATCTCCAAATTGCCCGAAAGTTTCGAGTCCCGTGACAACTTGCGCAAAAGTTTTCGTAGCGCTGATTCACCTTCGCCAACAACCAAGAAGTCCAACCAGGGTGAAATCTCCCACAACTGATAGGCGATGCTGGAAAAATGAACACCGCCGACACAAACTGCAACATCCGGGTTTGTGGTTTTGATTTGCTTGCCTAACTCCAAGACAACATGGCTGTTCACGCCCATCGTTGTGAAACAAACCAATATCGGATCGCGCTCAAGAATGGATTTTAATGCGATTGGGTAAAAAGACTCCGCTTCGCTACCACGATTCGCCCACATTGGCAAAGCCAAGTCAATCAACTCAGTAGTCCACCCTTCGTCAGCGGCGATCTTCATCAGAACGAGCAAGCCCAATGGCGGCGCTAAATCATCTAGATCATTTAGATGGTTCGGTGGGTTTACAAAAACAACCCTACTCATTCTTGTGCCCTAGCTGAATGAACTCGCTCGACTCCGGGACTTTCCTAAATACGTTCCAATGCCACTTTATGTTGTCGCCTTGTTCGTCAAATTGAAGTTGGCATAGTTCACTTCGCAGATTGGAACCGAATGCCCCCGTATCTTTTGACAATTCAACAATGTCGTGCGGTGGTGTTCTGTGTCGCCTAACTTCTTCTAGCACTTTCTCAGTATTCAACAAAGACCGGCCACTACCTTCCTTGGCATCTGTCAATAGTCGGAACGAAAAAGCAACAGCAGCAAAGCCAACCTGCTCGAAGTTAAACCGGTCTAACGTCATATCATCTCTAGTCGTAGATGCAGTTGAGACAACGTACAAGTTTCGATAAGTCAAGTCGCTTTCTTTCAAGAAGCTGCAAAATCCGTTGCTTGCACAACCGTCTGTGAAAACAAAATCCACATTCTCAAGCCAATCGAGAATCAGTGAATTATCTTCTGTGGTTTCCGTTTGGTTCGTTCTGGAATTATCAGCCTCTGCTTCGTGGTGCAAGCTTAGCAAGAACGATTTGGCAGCTTGACTCATCCCAACGAAGATCACTGTGTCCGGGTGGTGACGCTTGACAATTCTACCCCAGTCAGGGGCAAGGCTGTCGACGCTTGAAATCTGTACTGAGCCGCAGAATTCACAATCGCGTGGAAGCCTGTCGATTATTCTCTCACCAATATAATTGGAATACACCGGGTTGCCGCTATCCGTAACTAGTAGCACACTCCGGCTCTTGTTGCTCGACTTTTCCTTTAATACGTTTATGATCCTTTGGACTTGCTGATTGTCGTTCGGCATTAGGCGAAGCAGCACTTTAGCACGTGCAGAATCATCCTTTGTAATCTCTGGGTTTGTTGGGCCAAGCAATACCACGGGCGTGTCCTTGAGTTGATAATACTCCGTCCAAACTTTTTTTGCAGAAGTGCTTGTTTCATGTCCCAGTATCAACAATACCTCATTCTTCTTAGTCTGGTCGACAATTCGTGAAACGGTATCCAAAGGGTCCGGTCCATCGTTTACGAACAAAAAACTAATGTTCTCGCCGCCGACATTCATGCCAAGTCCGCTAGGAGAGGTCGCAACTGTTTGGAGTTTTTCTTTGACGCCCTTTACGATATCAAACGAAACTGATTCATCCCCAATGCCACCATTTTGCTTAAGATCAGATAGGTGATCCTCAGCACTTGGCAGCACAACTAATACACACTTGGGGTGTGACTCGTTATCAGTCTTCGCTTCTGGAATTAACTGCGTGCCGGAAACTCGTTCGTAAATTGGGACTATTGACAAGATACTCGTTACGACGGTCAAAACAGAAAAACAGTATTGAAGCACATTTTGTTTTTTGCGTTGTACAAAAAGAAAGATCCCAGCGACCACCATCAAGATGGCCAAGCCGGATCCCGCCAATAATCTTGGCATGATCCTTACGAGCATGGAGTAGCTCAACGTAAAGCCAGCAATGAACAAAAATATCAACAGTAGCCAAACAATCCGTCGAGACCACCAATACATACGGTGAATTTCTTCTTGCCATCCAATCGAACCGCTTGTTGGCTTTGTTTTATTCGAAGTATCATCAGTCACTTGGCCACCCGGAATTAAATGGTTTTGAGTCTCAATTTCATCTCGTTGTTTGCCGGTTATGTTTTCCACTTGGTGGACAATCGTTCTTGACGCTTCTGTTTCAGTAAGATCAGGATCTTGGTGTTTGTTTTTACGATCTTGAGGTTCACTGGCAGCATCCATGGATTGTTTGTGACGCTCTTTGCCCTTAGGTGTCAGGTTGCCGTTAGAATCAAAAATACCTTCAGCAATTAGACGTGCCAGAATCTCTCTTCTGTTGCCTTCCGAACTTACTTCGGCAAGTTGAGCCCATGCGATTAAGACCGGCTTACTGAACTTGTTATGTGGAGGGTACTTGGATGTCTTGGCCATTTGGGGCTGTCGTAACCATTCCGAAGTGAGATAGAGACGGAGACCCCTCAATTCTATCATTCTCGAAGAAGTTTGAAATAGATTGTCTTCGTAAAGCGAGAAATTGCAAGTCCTTGTTTTCGGTGTTTATGGCGGCTTGGACATGCTTACTATAACGTCGTCGTCCTTTCGCTGAGCGCGTGCCCAATGCCGCGTCCTTCCGGAATCCAATTCGCTGGTTTAATTCCATCAATTCAACAATCAAGGTGATGGGCGCTGGAGGCTATTTCATCACTCCGATGATTTAGATCGGATTACCGAAGGGCTTCGCCAGGACGTGCTCATTCAACCCCCGAACTCAGCGAACTCAGCGAACTCAGCGAACTCAGCGAACTCAGCGAACTCTCCCCCCTTTTCGGACTGGGCGGCGTCAACAGCGTCGCGAATCTTGTTCGCCGTGCCGAGGAAAGCCTCATCGAGTCACGGAGATGCAGCAAGCCGCAATTCAGATCGAATGCGTGCTGAACCTGAAAACCGAACACGAGGCCTCCCCACCGAATGCCGCCCATAATGAAGGGGAATCGCAACTGTTTAGCGTCGCGGCTAATCAGCAAGATGCTATTTTGCTATTCTGACGTTAAGCTGTGGAACATTGATTAAGGACAAATGCCGTGAAGCGCACATCAAAATATGGAAACGCACCTGCGTTTCGGCACCTTAGCGACGAGCCAGCGCGGGCATTGCTCGTTTCGCTTCGCAACGCAGTAGCGCCGATTCTCGACAACAATATTTTGCCGCACTTCACAGACCACAGCGTTCTTCATTCCGACGGAGTCACGCAATTGGCTGATCTTTTGATCGATCCCCTTCAGAGGACCGATGAACGATTGAGGGAAACGGAGTTGGTCGTCCTGTATTCGGCATGTTACCTGCATGACATTGGACTGCAGTATGAAAATGCAGGCGAAACAAGAGCGATTGCTGATTTGAATCTAGGCCTGCCTTGGCAAGATCAGGCCGAAGACGTGCGACGGAACCTTCTCCGACAATTTCATCACAGAATCTCGGCCGAAATGGTTCATTCTTCGGTTCGTGCCGAGGATCCAATTATCGGCTTGCAACTGACGACGGAGTACGAACCATCAAAGATTGCATGTCTTTGCGAAGCGCACAATCTCTATCTCGAAGTTGAATGGGATCGTGCTAGGTACGTCGAGTTAACGGAAGATGGCCCTGGAATCCGAATGAAGTTGCTGGCGGGCTTGCTGAGAGTAGCGGACATTCTCGAAGAATCACGACGTCGAGCTGCACGCCCAAAGGCGCAAACACTGATGCTTGACATCACGTCCCAAAAACACTGGTGGCGCCATTATTACACGGAAGACGTCGTCTTCAACGAACTCGATCGAACAATCACAATTTGGTTTGATTTTCCGCAGGATAAACTCGGTTCCTATTCGCGAATAGTTCCGGAATTGCAGAAACCATGGATCGAGGCGGAATTAAATCGCCATGCAGCAATCTTCAACAAATATGGAGTGACTTGGACACTTCAAGTTGAGTTGAAAGCCAAACAATACAGTGATACACAGACCATGCCGGATGAGGTCGTCACTGCAATGATGGCTGAATTGCGAGAAAGGCATCTCGAGGAAGATGAACGACGGCGCAGTATCCTACTCAGCACATTTCGGGTCCATCCGGGATTATCGTGGGTGTAGGCTGAGTCCACCACAATAAAAGTAGATGGCGGTTTTGAAGTTTTCAATGTTTCGGAAGCCACCGACGCGG
>JBEBGH010000369.1:0-5048 GCA_040081565.1 Pirellulaceae bacterium | reverse complement strand
AAACGGGCAGCAGGATCACGATCGGCAACACCAAACGGGAGATCGCGAAATGGATCAGCACGCTGAGCCATCCGCGTGAAACTCTCGTCGTCATGGAAGTTGACCCCTCCCACGGCCCGCACGATGCCGCTGGCCCAGGCATTCGGGCTTCCTTGAAGCAACGGCGAGGGGCGTTTGCGGCCTAGCTTCTCGGCCAGCTTGCGGCAAATCACGGCGTATTCTTCGTTCAGATGCTCTTTGCAAAACTGGTCGATCAGTTCTATGACGACGCCCAGAGACCCGTCCTTTTCCTTCCTCGTCGTCGGCTTCGGAATTGGCTTGGGCTTTGCCGCTTTCGCAGGCAACGACACGTTCGACATCGGCAGCGACGTGACGACCCCGTGGCGTGTCTTGGCCTCCTTGAAATCCTCGTTCAAATTTCGCCGAATGCCGGGACCGAACGAAATGTTGTAGCTGGTCATCAGGCCGTCGTAGACGATCACGCCCTTAAGGGGAATCAGCACAGTTTGCGTCAGCACGGGCAGATACGGGCCGATCAAGTCCTCGAACGGTTGGGACAACGCCAGGACGCCGTAGGCGATGGCCGGGGAGGTCGTGGAGAGGAACACGGTGTACTTTTTGAGTTCCCGGAAGACGTAGAACTTGCCCGTCACTAGATGCCGCCAAGAACGAACGATGTCGAGTTCGTCGTCCGACAAGTGAGCCGGGTTTTCAGCGGTGAACGACTCGATCAGATCAAGGTTGGCATTCAAGGCATCCCGGACTTTGAGCCGTACTTCCGGCGACAGGGCGGCGAATTCTTCGGGCGTGGCGATCCTTTCGGGGATCACCTTGAGACGCTGGTTCACGAAGAACATGAGCGCCCGGTGTAGCTTGAAGAACAGTTCGAGTTCGTGTGGAGGTAGAAGCATAAAGTTCAACCTTTTTCCTTTTCGATCTCTTGCCCCGTCATTGCAAAGTAGCAGATGCCACTTCGATGCGGAAGTTGTTGCCGACCTTCACGACCTTAGCATCGACGATTTGCCGTTCGTCATCTGGGAACAGCTTCAGCTTTCGCTCAATCAGCATTTCAATGTCCTTGATGATATTGTCAAGATCGCTTGGAGAAGTGGCAGGATTGAACCGAAGATATCCCTCCCTGTACTGTTGAAGTTGCCGCTGCCGAACGAGGGGCGATCCCAATGCCATATTCCAGGCATTACAAGCAGCGTTCAGTCGATTTTGCCTTTCTCCTATTGTGCCGTCCACTCCAAGGAAACCTGTCGCCATCTCCGAGATCATCTCGGACATCTTGCGTTTTGTTGGGGTTTTTGATTTCTTGCGTTGAGCCATGTCTGGCCTCCGTCGTGTTCAAACTAGTGCTGCTTTGTGCATCGGTCTTTCAACCTCGCAACGATCTTGTCCATTTCGGCGGCGGTGAAGGCCCGGCAGATGGTTGTGTGGACGTTGCCCATTGCTCCCAGATGCAGAATGTCAGCAATGCGAGAATCATTCTTTCCGCCGCTTTGGTGGGGACCTGTCGCTAACGCTCCAGGCTCTGATTGTCGGATTGCACCGAAATCAAATGCAGAAACCAATTAACAAATCAAATGGGACGGGACTAGGCGCTACCTCTAAGCTTTCTTGGCTGGATGCAATTGTTGCCGACAACAAAACTGCCAATATCGCAATGGTCCTAAACATATTCTACCCCTGTTCTTATGTTGGTTTTGTCCTTGCTAATAGAGCGATGAGTCGCACGGCGATACCAAACAACGCTGTTAGCAACGCAATCGAGAAACCGCACTAACCAGTTCGGTCAAAGTAAACGTAATTTAACGTCGACCAAGAGCGTCCGTTATTCTGGTTGCTCTTCAGCAATTGCTGATTTTTTGGCGGCTTTTTTGGCGGCTTTTGGCGACTTCGTTGCTTTCTTGGGGCTGGCCTTTTTCGGCGATTTCTTCGCAACTGCCTTCTTCGGTGCCCGTTTGGCTTTTTTCTTCGAACCGCCCTTCGCAGCTCGTTCGGCCAACAACATCAAAGCCTGTTCGATGGTCAGTGATTCGACTTCCGCATCCTTGGGCAGCGAGGCATTGGTTTCGCCGTCAGCCACATAAGGCCCGTAACGTCCGTCCAAGACCTGGATAGGTTTCCCTGTGATCGGCGAGTCGCCCAAGATCTTCAACGGAGCCTTCGCCGCCGCCTGACCTCGACCGCGTTTCGGTTGCTTGAGCAACTCCACCGCTTGGTCGCGGGTGATCTGCAAAATCGACATGTCGCCTGGCAATGAACGGGTCTCGACACCAGCCTTCACGTAAGGGCCGAATTTGCCGTTGTAGGCCATGATCGTTTCATTGGTTTCGGGATGCTCGCCAAGATTGCGAGGAAGCGAAAGGAGTTGCAACGCGGTTTCCAGCGTTACATTTTCGGGAGTCATGCCTTTGAGCAACGATGAATTCTTCGGCTTCTCTTCTTCATCTTCGTCGTCCAAAGTACCCAATTGAACGTAGGGACCAAAACGACCTTGTTTCATATAAACCGGTCGCTTCGTTTCCGGACAATAGCCCAAAGGAGCTTCGGCGATTTGTGCGTGACTCAACAACTCGACTGCTTTCGCAAGCGTCAGTTCATCCGGTGCCAAGTCGTTAGGCAAAGTCGCCTTGCGCTCGCCCTGTTCCACGTACGGCCCATAGCGGCCCACGCGAACATTGACAACTTCTCGGAACTCGCCTTCGGATGGCGTTCCCAATGGGAAGGTACAGATTGCTCGCGCGTCGACCTCTTTGATTTTCGTTTCGAGCTGCCGTTTAAGCCCAACAACCCCATTGCCAAAATAAAATTGCTGCAGGTAACTGACGTTGTCGAACTCGCGCCGACTGATGGCGTCCATCTTGTCTTCAAGCAACGCGGTGAATTCGTAGTCAACGAGATTTGGAAAATGTTCTTCGAGCATGCGCACAACTGCGAATGCCGCCCACGTTGGAATAAGGTTCGTCCCTCGTTTCACGACGTAATCGCGAGCTTGCACAGTTTCGATGATCGACGCATACGTACTTGGTCGGCCGATTCCTCGTTTTTCCAATTCACGGGTCAACGCCGCCTCGCTAAATCGCGCTGGAGGCTGGGTCGAATGGTATTTTTCCTGAAGACTTGCGCACTCGAGGCGTTGATCCGGCTTTAGGTCTGGCAGGATTTTTTCTTGGTCGGCCAATTCGCTTTCGGGGTCGTCCGAGCCCTCCACATAAGCCCGCAGAAAACCTGCAAAATCAATGGTTTTTCCCGAGCATTGAAAAACAGCACCACCACCTTCGATCGTGACTGAAATGGTGTTGCCGCGCGCGTTGACCATTTGGCTGGCCATCGTTCGCTTCCAGATCAGTTCGTACAAACGGAACTCGTCGTCTCGTAGTTTTCCGCGGAGTTCGCCTAACATCGGAAACGGTTGCCCGGTAGGACGAATCGCTTCGTGGGCTTCTTGTGCGTTTTTGACTTTGGAAACATAAGTCCGTGGCGTGTCTGGCAAAAACTCGCCGCCGTATTCGGCTCGGACCAGCGCTCGAGCGGCGTCGACGGCCTCGGCCGCCAAGGTCGTCGAGTCAGTACGCATATAAGTAATGTGTCCGTTCTCGTATAGGCTTTGAGCGGCGTTCATTGTTCGCCGTGCGGTGAAGCCCAGTTTTCGGTTGGCTTCCTGTTGCAAGGTGCTCGTCGTGAACGGAGCGGCCGGGGCTCGCGTGTACGGTTTCACTTCAACGTTGGTGACCTTGAACGTTGCTTTCGCCAGGCGCGCCGCCAGGGCTTGAGCACCCTCCTCATCCATCACCAAGAACTGTTCACCCTTGATCTTGCCCGTGGTGGAATCGAAATCTTTGCCATCGGGAATCTTTTTCCCATCAACTGAGACCAGTTCGGCGGATACGCGTTCGCTCTTATCGGTGACGAATTCGCCAATCAAATCCCAATAACTGGCGGTCACGAACGCCATTCGATCCCGTTCCCGTTCCACGATCAAGCGGACGGCGACACTTTGCACGCGGCCTGCACTGCGGCCCAGACTTTTTTTCCAAAGGAACTCGGACATCTCGTAACCGTAAAGACGGTCGAGGATTCGTCGGGTTTCTTGGGCACGAACGAGTGCGTCATCAATTTTGCGGGGCGACTCAAGGGCCTGGGAGATTGCCGTTTTCGTGATTTCGTGGAAGACCAGACGGTGCACCGGTACTTTGGGCTTCAATATTTCCGCCAAATGCCAACTGATGGCTTCTCCTTCGCGGTCCTCGTCAGTCGCCAGATACAGGCTATCGCATTCCTGAAGCAACTTTTTCAACTTGTCGACTTGTTTCTTCTTGCCGTCCGGAATCACATAAACTGGGGTGAAGGCATTGTCGACATTTACACCTAAACGAGCCCATGGTTCATTCTTGAGAGCCGTTGGCATTTCCTTCTTCCCCGAGGGAAGGTCCCGCACATGCCCGATGCTGGCCTCGACATGATATTGTTTGCCGAGGAACTTCCCGATCGTCCTGGCCTTCGCCGGTGATTCGACGATGACCAGCGATTTGCCGGAGTTTTCGGTTGATTTTTTGGCCATGTGTGGTTATTACCCGTTGGAGCGAGGGCAATCGTAAAAGCCCTCATTGCTTACAAAACTGCCCGTGCGTGTGCGTAAAAAATTGCCTTAAAAAACTGCCCTGTGCGTTCAAATGTGGATGGAACACCTGTCGATTTCGGTTGAATCCATCCAAAGTTTAAGCTGGATCCACCTTCGTCGGCAAAAATCGCTTACAATTTCGCCCAAGCCACCAAAAACGGTCAGCCTGCGTTCAAAAAAGTTCTCGGCTCTTGCTCAAAAAAGTTGTTGGCATTGTACAAGATGGCAGCGACAGATACATTTGAAAGCGAAATTTGATGTAAATTGCCGCCATTGTTACGGTTTCGGTCGCGTCGTTAAACGCGATTTCGTTTTCGAAATATTGCTTTGGCGGCAAACGTACCTGAATTGATTAACGCTTGCACCTGCTGCCTGTCAAGGCACCTTCTGGAGCGCAAGCCCAAAATAATTGACCATT
>JBEBGH010000368.1:0-5052 GCA_040081565.1 Pirellulaceae bacterium | reverse complement strand
GCCCTCCGGCCGGTCGCAAAATCCGAATCCAAAGGCGAGCCAACCTAAAGGCAAGTTGTGGCCTGTTGACCAAATAATTCTCAGTTTACGGCGAAATTGTCGGTCTGATTGGCTCTCTTCCGCATTGATTCGCCGAACGATTTCAACAAGAATGGGACAAGTTTCGAAGGCTGCAAGAATTCGAAGCTTGTACTCGCCGTCGGTGGTCGTCGGGAATCGTGTCCCGAGCCAATCATTATTTTGAAAGGAACAAGTTATTAGTAATAGACAAGAGCAAACGAAGGATCAAACCCGGATCAACGAACAAATTCGTGTTTCACCGATTCGAGTTATCGACGATGAAGGAAATCAATTGGGTATTTTGCCCACCAAAGAGGCGTTGGCTCGCGCCCGCGAGGTCGGCCTCGATCTCGTGGAAGTCTCACCAGATTCAAAACCCCCTGTGTGTCGGATTCTCGACTACGGCAAATTCAAATACGACAAAAACAAGCGTTCGCACAAAAACAAGTCGCACACGACAAAGCTAAAAGAGATTCGTTTGCGTCCCAAGACGGGGCAGCACGATATCGACTTCAAAGTGAAACAGGCCATCATGTTCTTGCAACATAAGGACAAAGTCCAGGTGACGGTTATGTTTCGCGGTCGCGAACTGGCTCATATCGAAGAAGGCCAGAAGGTGATGGAGAATATTATCCTGCGCTTAACCGAATTCGGAAAACTCGAGAGTCCGCCAATGCAACAAGCTAAACGGATGACGTGTATGATTTCTCCGAAAACTCCCTGATTTCAATTGCTCTCCAGAAACGAAAAAAAGCCGCAAGTTTCCTTGCGGCTTTTTTTTGCGAAATCAACTCAACGACTGCCGCGCGAACGGCAATTAGAAGCAGTAGTTCAATCCACCGTAGACGCCGTGGAGCAACAAACTACCATTGGAATCAATCCGTCGCAGTTCGTTTGCATCCGTGAAGTTATACGGAATTTGATCCGGTGCCAGTGCCACACCCGTCACACCGATCAATCGATATCCGATTGTCAGACGGACTGATGATGACAACAGATAACCCAAACCCAAATCAGCCTCGCCTATTGTCGACAAGTCGTTCTTGCTCGAGCTGTAGTCGAATGGGCGACCGGAAGAAGGTCCAGAGTTGATGTAGGAAATGTAGTCGTTTTCGTCAACGATTTGTTGGCGATGACGAATTCGGTTGTTGTACAATCCGAAACGAACTCCCGAAATCAATTGGAAACGATCCGAGATGCAACGGGTTGAGCGTCCGCCAAATTGGTAGCCCAACAGAGTGTTTTTAGTTTCAAGGTTGTACGAGAGGAACGTCGGAGTCCCTGTCGACAATGCGTTGTACTCAAAGTACTCGTCGAATTCGAACCAACGTGCACCGTGCACGAATTCGTAATTGACGGCTCGGCAACCGAAGCCATTGAATGTTCCCGCGTTGATCAAGCGGTTTAATTCCAAATTGTGTATTCGGTTCTCTCGGCAAACTTCATGACTGTCGGCTCGATTGAAAACATCTTGGACCGTCGATGTCGAGGGACCATGATAAATTTGTGAAAGGCCACCCAATGAAGTCCAAGGATTGGAGATCGATGCGCCACTGCAATTTGGGTAAAGACCCCAATAGCGGGCTTCGAAGCCGCGACCGTTTGAACCTCGCGATTGGATGAAAGCCTCGAGTCCGCCGAGTGCATCATTTTGGGCCGAAGTTGAGAAGAGATATTCTCCCGCACCATTGCCACTTAAGCCAACATCATCTTCGTAATCGCGGAAGAAGACCAAACCACCGACGCCTACCACAATGTTGCGATCTTTGCCGCCGACATTGCAATCGGCGCTGGCTACCGAACCGCCGAATAGAGCTGGTCCGTGGTTTCCGCCGAATAACTTACGGCTTTTTTGGATGCCGTAGGTGACGTCGCCCGTGCAACCACCCGAGCCTGAATCGTGATTGAAATAACCGCGATTGCCGAATCCGTTCGTTTGGCCGGAACCTGAATCACAAGCACCGCCAGTGCCGTAATTACTGGCTGGAGCTTGCGGCACAACACCATAGGCATTTAAACCAACACCGTTGGCTTCGGAATTCCCGTGGTAGGGGGGCGGTTGAGGAACGCTTGGGGCTTGAGGTGCAGGGCCGTCTTGCGGCGCCTCTTGAAAGTCGAAATTGTTCGACGTGTTCGCTGGATTGAAATAGCTCGAGCGTACGAGCGGGGGAGGTCCCCCACCGTATGTTTGGGGTTGATCCCATGTGTTCTGCGCAGAGACTGCTGCGGCGGTCGACGCCACGAGTAACCCTACGAGACCATTGATCCAATTTGTCTTCATTACCTGACTCCTATGAAATTGATTTTCGCATGACGTGAACGATGGCAAAATATTCCGTCGGCAATTTCGCTGGCATTGATCCCCTTGCCATTCTGCGACGAATTCATATTGATGTTGCCACCGTCACAACGTCTGTTTCAGAAATCGTCAGGCGAATCGTCAAAAGCCACATGTTGCACCTCGCTTTTGCCAATATTTGCTGCCTGCGAACGCAACAAGCGGTGCAAGTTGAAAACTTTAACAGGAGCTGGAACTCAATTTCGGAACCACAGGTTTTCTGAGATATTTCGCCAACTCTTTCGCAGAAGTTACAGACAGCAGAAGTTAACTGATAGAGTCCAGCGGAACCGCAGGGTTTAACAAACCCGCAAAGTCGATTTGCTGACGATTCGCAAGGGAAAGCCGAAAGAAACGGCGCCGTTACAAATCCATGCTGTCCAATTCATCGATCAGGTCGTCCAAACGATCACGCGTTGCTGACGATTTCTCAGCCTGGCGTTTGGGAACTCCGACAGTCAGGCCCACGGCGTCGCGACCGGCAATCACAAGTTGCTCATCTCGTTCTGCTGCGGCAAGCTCGATCGCCGACTTGCCTTCAGTTGGAGCCCCGAACAATTGGGACAGGTCGATCTTTAAGGCCGTGGCCGAGTCATTCGAACCGGCAATCGCAGGTGTCTTATGTTGGGGAAACATGATCGCGTTTTCGGGGCAAACACGGCTACACGCGGGGCAACCCTTGCGACAGTTGTCGGGTTGCTCCACGAGAATAGTCTCTAACGGGTCAATGCCGTAAACACCAAATAAACAAAAGTCGATGCACTCCATGCAATTCGTGCAACGACTGTAATCGATGACCGGATACCAACGTCGAGTCATCTCTTCTTCAATCCGATTGACGGTCGCGGGAGTCAATTCGACAAGTGCGTCGGATGTTGCGACATTGTTGACCGCCAAAGCCGTCGCTATGGCTCCATTTCCATTTGCTCCATTTCCATTGTGGTTTGTCGCCGGAGCAGGAGTAGGTGATGAAACGATGGGCAGGGAGCCCATGAGTGTCGGAACGACTTCGATTTGACTCTCACGGTACAGCCGACGAATTTCTTCGACATAGTCTTTGGCTTTCGGAGAAACTCTCAAATCCAAGCAGTAGATGAATCGATTGATCGGTGGCCGATTATCCATCACGTTGATTTTTTTGTTGGCAATTTCGGTTTCGTCGCCGTCGCCGGATTCTTCCTCGTCCGGATCTTCCTCCTCGTCATCGTCGTCGAGGGAATTCAACAATACTGCACCGATCTTGCCGCGAATTCCATGGCGATCAAGCGTCCAGCGGGCGGCTCGCTCAAATAACCACGACAAAACAACAAGATTTCCCGGGATGGAACGAAGTGCTAGATGTCCCGTGGTATTCGGTTGTAAGTCATACAGGTGGGGGATGATGGTAACGTCGATTCCTGGCTCGGCGATCAAGCCCAGAACGATATCTTCTTCCAATTGCCGTTTGGCCGGATTGCTGGATTGGCCTTGGGAAATAACAACCGAGAGACGTCTAGCCATGTTTTGATTGCAACCAAATTGAGAACTGTGATTTGATAATTCTAACCGATGGCTCCGAGTTTTTCACGACTCAATGAAGATTCTGGGTGTTTTCGCACACCAAAAGATATGTTCCAATGAAGCACATTCGCTTCTGATGTATTTCAGCCGCTTTTTTTGTGGAGGTCGAATCTGATGGAATGGCTAATTCCGATTTTGATTGTGGGTGCTGTAGGCCTTGTGTTGTTGATGTTCATTGTCGGCATCTACAACGGTTTGGTGAAACTTCGAAATCGCTATGAGAACGCGTATTCGCAGATCGATGTGCAGATGAAACGACGGTTTGACTTGATTCCCAATCTCGTCGAAACCGCCAAGGGCTACCTGAAGCACGAACAAGAAACGCTGACGAAGGTAATTGAGGCCCGTAACCAGGCCATCATGGCAGGTAAGAATGCGGCCGCGCATCCGGGTGAACCCGCGGCCATGAAGCAAATGGCGAGCGCTGAATCGCAACTGGGTGGCGCCTTGAGCCGGTTGCTGATGGTGGCTGAGTCGTATCCCGACTTGAAAGGCAACCAGAACATGTTGGCCATTCAAGAAGAATTGACTTCGACGGAGAACAAAATTTCGTTTGCCCGACAAGGCTACAACGATGCCGTGACTGAGTACAACTCTGCCCGCGAAGTATTCCCGGCGGTGGTTTTTGCCGGAATGTTCGGCTTCACCGAAGCACAGTTGTTGGAAATCGAAAATCCAAAAGAACGCGAAGCGCCTCGCGTCCAGTTTTAACGTGCCTTCCCAATGCGGTTAAACTTGTTCAGATCGTCGCGTGACCGGCAACGGCGCGCGACGATTTTTGACGCTGCTGTTTAAGAAGTGTTGCGGGGATTGAAGCCATGGATTTTTTTGCCAGTCAGGAGCTTGCTCGACGAAATACTGTCAAGCTCGTCGTCTTGCTCGTAATTTCGGTCATCGCAATCATCGGGGCTGTTTACATCGTCGTGTTGGTGGGCATGCATTACGCGCTCAAAAACGACAAATTTCTGTCGGACCCATTCCTCATGTTGCAGGCGGTCTTTTGGACGGCACTTGCAGTTTTGGCCGTGATTGGGATTGGGATGGCGATCAAGTTTTCGGAGCTTAGCCGCGGCGGCGAGGCGATTGCCAATATG
>JBEBGH010000079.1:0-18113 GCA_040081565.1 Pirellulaceae bacterium | reverse complement strand
CGAAATTGTTGAGGCGCTTGATCGGTTCATCGTCGGCCAGGACGCCGCCAAACGAGCGGTCGCGATCGCGGTCCGTAATCGTTGGCGTCGGCAGCAATTGCCCGAATCGATGCGGGCCGATGTCTCACCCAAAAACATTCTGATGATTGGCTCCACGGGTGTCGGGAAAACCGAAATCGCCCGACGCTTGGCGAAATTGACCGGTGCACCCTTTATCAAAGTCGAGGCGACCAAATACACCGAAGTGGGCTATTACGGTCGCGATGTTGAAAGCATGGTCCGCGATCTGTTAGAGAATTCGATAACCCTGGTGCGAAGCAAGTTGCGGGAAGAGGTCCGGGAGGACGCTGAGGCGCGCACCGTCGAGCGTCTTTTGGACTTACTTTGTCCCAAGCCGCCGGCTTACTCGCTGCAAAACAATCCAGAAGAAATCGACGGTTCCGGGGACAGCAATTCCTATGATCGCACTCGGCAGAAGATGGCGGGCTTGCTTGCCAAGGGTTCGTTAGACGACCGCAAGGTCGAATTAAGTATCGAGCAAAAGGCGACCCCAGTCATGTTGGGCGGCGGCAACATTGAAAACATGGACGTTGACTTCCAAAACATGTTGGAAAAGATCATGCCTCGCAATCGAGTCGTGCGCGAAATGGATGTAAAGTCGGCACGCCGCGTGATCTTCGAACAGGAATGCGATGCCTTGCTCGATGAAGACAAAGTCAATCAAGCGGCCATTGAGTTGGCCGAAAACATGGGCATCATCTTTGTCGACGAAATCGATAAAGTGATCGCCAGCGATTCAAAAGGAGCAGATGTTTCTCGCCAAGGCGTTCAACGTGACTTATTGCCAATCGTCGAAGGGACAACGGTGCACACGAAGCATGGGTACATTAAAACCGATCACGTCTTGTTTATCGCGGCGGGAGCGTTTCACAAGAATCTGCCCAGCGATTTGATGCCCGAGCTACAAGGCCGTTTTCCGATTCGCGTAGAGTTGAATGACTTGACCGTCGAGGACTTCGTGAGGATTCTTCATGAACCAGAACATTCATTGGTCAAACAATATGGGGCTTTGTTGCAAACCGAAAACATCCGGTTGACTTTTACTTCGTCCGCCATCGAAGAGATTGCCCGAGTGGCATTTCAAGTCAACCAATCATCGCAAAATATTGGTGCGCGGCGACTGTATACGGTTCTGGAACATTTGCTGGAGGAACTCAGTTTTGAGGCTCCGCAAATGTCATCGGGACCGTTTGAAATCACGTTGGAATACGTTCAACAGAAGCTGGAGTCGGTTTCCAAGAATGAAGACTTAAGCAAATTCATTCTTTAAACCTTGCCGGTTTTCGGTTTTGTGCTGGCAGGCCAGGAAATATCGCGTTATTTCCGCCAAAATCAATCTCTCCTGGATTCGATTCAGCAATTACAATAACGAACGTCTCGACTCCTGTACTTCTTGCCACTCGCCATAGCTCTGTTGATTTATCCGGCCGGTGGTCTTACGTCGAACAGGTGCGTAAAGTTTTTTCGGCTCATGGGAAGAGCGATGCGATTGAAGTTTTTGTCTGTAATTGGCGTCTTGTCGGCGATATTCGCCGCGTTGGTGTTGTTATGCAATGAAATAGGAACCGGCAACACTCAAGGAGTCTTTTCAGAGGAGCCGGTTGAGCAATTCTCCGTGTTCCTACCCGCCTCGACGTCACAAACCGTCTTGCCGGTAAAAGTTCCGACTCGACTCGCGACCGTTCGCAAACAATCCTCTCAGAGACGGAACATCATCGTCATTAATTTGGATGACGCCGACCGCGACGCCGTCGAAATTGACTGGCATCGGAATACGACCACTGCTGCCTACTTTCCCAGCTTTAAGCGCCTCGTAAATGAAGGCCTGCGTTTCGGAAACTGCCATGTGGCAGTTCCGCTTTGTAATCCCTCCCGCGTTTGTTTGTTCACCGGGCAATACGCTTACAAAACGGGCGTCCGGGGCAACCATTCCAATTCCCGCAAGAACAGCGGTGCCGCCGGCGGGTTCAAACCCTTTCGATTCACCGGCCCTTATGGCAGCAATCAGAATCCGCATTTCAATAATGAAATTGGCTCTTGGATGAAAGGGAGTGGCTATCGCACGATGTTCGTCGGAAAATACTTGCATGAGGACTACGAACCGGAGCCAGGAGAGAGTTGGCAAACCGTAGTACCGCCTGGGTGGGATGACTTTTACGCTTCCTTTGGTGGAAGTTACTTCACAACACCGTTTTTCAAAAATGGTCAATTTAGCAAGGCCAATACATCGGACCCCGCGAAATATCCATCGCTTTACCGCACTGATATTGAAAGCACCGATTGTATTGACTTGATTAACGCGCACCTGGATCGTGATGATGGAAGTCCGTTTCTACTTTACTTCGCGCCCCTGGCATGCCATCAGGAGGTGCGGACGGAAATGTGTATTGCTGAAGATATCGCCAATTGCGGAATGGTTGCCAATCGCTTGAAAACGGCATGGCCGAACTTGAAGCAACTGCGGAAAGCCGATTTCGACGAAGCGAACGTGGACGACAAGCCGGCACAGATTCGATCCCTTGGACGGCTGACTAGCGAGGGCACTGACCCTGAAATCAATGACTATTTGTTGACGGACATGGAGTTTCGTCGACGACTATTAGCGTTGAAGAGTGTCGATCTTGCATTAGGCCGCATGATGGCAACCTTGTCGCAACGAGGCATTGCCGACGACACTGTCATTATCTTGACCTCGGATAACGGCTTTCAACTTGGACAGCAACGGAACTTTGGCAAGTCGTTGCCGTACAATCGCTGCACGAATGTGCCGCTGATCGTCTGGAGCCCTACCAATTTCGGCAACAGTAATTCCGAACTGCAACATTTGATTTCGAATATTGATATTGCTCCGACACTTTTGGATATTGCCGGCGCGCCCATTCCGGAAGTTGTCCAGGGCAAGTCCTTCTTGCCGATCTTGGACGGAAGTTTCCGCGAGCCGCCGGAGACTTGGCGGCCGGATGGTGTGTTAGTCGAAGGATGGAGCGAGAACACAATACTAGAATCTACGATCGATGCCAACTTCACCTCGATTCGATTTCAAAACTCGGTTTACACCGAGTGGTCCAATGGCGACAAGGAATTTTACGATCTCGCGGTCGACCCGTTGCAACTTGAAAATAAGTATCTGGAACAATCTGACAGTAATAAATTTCATTTGGCCAATCAGCTGTCTGCATTGAAGCGCGATTTACCAGCTCCTCTTTGTTTTTTTCGCTCGCCAACGCAAGCGAACAGAGTTTTCTTAGGAACAGCTCGGCTGGAAGGAATCGCTGAGTCTAACGGTGATATCGAAGACGTGCTTTTACAAATCACCGAGGATACGGCTGAGGGCATCCGATTTTGGAATGGCTCGGAATGGACCGAAACTGAGTCCAGCGTTGAGGCGTCTATCGAATCCAACGATAGTGTGATCACCGGTTGGCACTACCGATTTGAACCGCCGCTGAACTCGTTTCGAAATTATCGAGTTCAGGCGACGGTGGCGGGCGCCAACGGCGGACCGCAATCGCAGCCGGTCGAGGAAAGTTTTTCCATCGACCCAGACCAACCCATCAGTCAGTTGATTTTTCCGGCGAGCGACATTGCCCGAATTGGAGGGCGCCTGAACCTTCGCGGCTGGGCACAGGACGACGCAGGAATTCGGGCTGTCCGTTTGGTCATTCGCAATGCTGAAACCAACAAGTATTGGAATGGACAAGATTGGCAGGACGCTTACATTCTTGTTGGCGCAACGTTAACCCCGGGTGTCTATGTCGATTGGCAATATGAATTCAACCCCCGCAAGACAAATGGTTCAGCCTACGTCACGGTTCGCGCAATCAGCAATGACGGTCGATATGATCGCCCCGCGCAGACGAAGCTGATCCGTTGGGCTCGTTAACGCGAGCGACTTAATTTCTGTCACTCTATTCGCCGTCCATTTTCGGCAAGCATGAATGCTGTCCACTTCTGCATTCGTGTTCTCATAACGATGCTCCCTCCGCTATAATCAAAGTCTTAATGGACGGCATGAAAAGAGAATTGAGGATATAGATGTTTGCGCGAATAACGTTGGCTGCTCTGATCTTATTCGTTGCAATCGGATTGATGATTCTGGGAAATGGTTGTAGTCCCGTTGCGTCAGTCGAAGCAGTCAAGTCGCACCCTCCAACCAAGAATCAACGTCCCAACATCATTTTAATCAATCTGGATGATGCGGACCGAGAATGTGTCGAAATCGATTTACAACGAAAGACCGCCGAACCGTTTTTGCCAAATTTTAAACGGTTGGCAACCGAGGGGATTCGCTTCACGAACTTTCATGCGGCCGTGCCGATTTGCAACCCCTCGCGAGTTTGTTTATTCACTGGCCAATATGCATTCCAGACCGGGGTGCGCTGCAATTCCCCAAAAAACCCCAGTAGTTTGGGCACCCCTGGCGGCTTTCAACCATTTCGAAATTCAGGACAATTCGGCGACAATCAACGTCCGCATATCGAAAACGAAATTGGGACATGGATGAAGGGAAATGGTTATCGAACCATGTTCGTCGGCAAGTTTCTACACGATGAATTTGAGGCTGGTCCCGGCGAAGAATTCAAACAGGTTGTTCCCAAGGGGTGGGATGACTTCTATTGTTCGTTTGGAGCAACCTATTTTTCGACGATGTTCTACAAGAACGGCGAATACAGTTTTTGCAATACCGCGGACCCCAAGAAATATCCGGTCAAATATCGTGCAGAGATTGAGCGAATTGATGTGCTGAACCTCGTCAACCAGCAGCTGGAAAAAAAGGGCAAGCCATTTTTTCTCTACTATGCTCCTTTGGCGCCACACCGCGAGGATGCACGCGAACTTGATCTCGCAGAGACCATCGATGACGTGGGAATGGTTGACAATCGCTTTCAACTGCTTTGGCCGGAAGCAAAACAAGTTCGCGAGGCGAATTTTGATGAAGCAGATAATTCTGACAAACCATCGCCCGTCCAGCAACTTGGGCGTCTGCGTAATGAATCGCAAGACTTTCGAACGAACGACTATCTGAGTACGGATATGGATTTTCGTCGCCGACTGCTTTCGCTGAAGAACATCGATGCGGCGCTCGGTGATCTTCTTAAAACGCTGCAACAGCAAGGAGCAGCCAATAATACCTTAATCATCCTCACCTCTGATCATGGCTATAGTTTGGGTCAATTGCGACACACCGGAAAATGTTTGCCCTACGATCGAATTACGAGCGTGCCAACCATTGCCTGGGGACCGGGAGTGATCAAGGCGGCCATGGGTGACTATGACCACTTGCTCTCAAATATTGACTTTGCCCCCACCTTTCTGGATATCGCAGGCGCAAAAATTCCTACGCAAATCCAAGGAAAATCCTTTTGGCCCGTTTTGAATGGATCTTCAACGACAAAGTCCGTGAACTGGCGGCCGGAAGGAATCTTGGTCGAGCATTGGGAAGAAGTCTTCGCGAAGCCCAAACCGATCATTGCTGCGTACGCACATCTCCGACTTCACAACTCCACGTTTACCCAATGGTACACGGGCGAGGAAGAATACTACGATTTGACCAAGGACCCTTTGCAATTGGCGAACGCCATCCAGTCGCTTTCCGAGGAGCGGAAGTCCGATTTGCGCAAACAACTGCAGGCGCTGCGCGGGGCGATGCCCGCTCCGGAGTGTTTTATTGCCAAGCCGCTCCTGGATAATCATGTGTATCACAAAGCCGCCAGAATCTTCGGTCTGGCTGAGTACAAGCTGCCCATCCGTGAGGTCCGCTTGCAGATTCGCCGGGGCACCGGAAAAGAATATTGGAATGGTCAGAATTGGACCGCCGAACCAACCGAAGTCTCTGCTCAACTTGATTCAACAACGACCATCATGACAGGTTGGCAATATATCTTCGAACCACCAGGAAATGAGGAATCGCAGGATTTTCAAGTCGTGGCGCAGGCCGTTGGCTCCGACGGAATTTTACAAACAAGTAAACTGCAGAAGTCGTTCGCGATCGACCCGCATCAACCGCTGTGTCAGATTACGTTTCCTGACTTGAACAGCATTGCCAAGCTCTATAAGGTGATCAAGATTCGGGGCTCGGCAAACGATGATTCTGGCCTAAAAAAAATCGAAATCACGATTCAAAACAGCCAGCGCAACAAGGTTTGGAACGGCAACTCGTGGCAGGCTGAGCAGGTTTTTCTCGACGCAAAACTAACCATGCGAAATAAGAGTTACTGCGAATGGTCTTACGATTTCGAGCCGACGGAGGACAAGGGTGAGGCATTTGTCGTCATGCGTGCCACGGCCATTGACGGCAAGTCGGATGAATTCCCGCCGCAAGGCACACGGATTCGTTGGGCAAAATGACAATTGACGATTACGAATCATCCCTATCTCCGTCCGTTGAAAACTTCGACGTCGTCATCATTGGAGGCGGCGCGGCCGGTTTGATGGCGGCTGCAGCAGCCGGGGCCCGTGGAAAACGCACCATTGTCTTGGAGAAAAACAAGAAGATCGGCGTCAAAATTCTGATGTCCGGAGGCACTCGCTGTAACATCACACATGATTGTTCGCCGCGTGAAATTGCCGACCAATTCGGACACGCAGCGAAATTTTTGTATAAGGCCATCGGTCAATTGCCGCCCCAGGAAGTAGTGCAAATCGTCGAAGGAGAAGGGGTCCTGACAAAGATTGAATCGACGGGCAAGGTATTTCCTGTCAGCGATCATGCGATTGATGTTCGCGACGCCCTTCTCCGCCGAGCCAAAAGCAACGGCGCGCACTTTCTCAGCGGCGTCGCAGTCAAATCAATCGAACGACAAGATGGCAATTTCGTATGCCATTCGGATGCCGGTGTGTTTACGGCTCCATCGTTAATTATCTGCTGCGGGGGAAAATCTTATGCCGGTTGCGGCACAACCGGTGACGGCTACGGGTGGGCTAAGCAATTTGGACACACGGTGCGACCGCCCCACCCCGCTCTGACACCGTTGACGACCGACGAGCAATGGGTGAAGGATTTGTCGGGCATCACACTGGAGCGTGTCCGCTGTGAGATTCTGCGAGTGGGCGAAAGTAAGCCGTTGGCCTCACGCGTCGGTTCGCTATTGTTCACACACACCGGGTTGTCTGGTCCGGAGCCGATGAACCTCAGTCGCTACGTGACATCGATGGAGGCCGAACCTGCCAAGCGATTTCGAATCGACTTTTCCCCGGATACTTCGGCGGATGCATTTGTGCAGCACGCCCGGGAGTTGGCCCGGACGCATCCCAAATCAACTATTGCCGCGGCATTACTTGCGGAGTTGCCAAGTCGATTGATCGAGGTGCTGTTCGATCGATGCCAAATTCCGGCGGGCCAAAAACTCGCGGACTTTTCAACAGCTCAATTGATGCGATTGCGTGACGCAGTGAAGGGAACAGAAATTCAAATTTCGGGTACGCGCGGATTCGATAAGGCTGAAGTAACCGCGGGGGGGGTGGAGCTTTCGGAAGTAAACCCTGCCACTATGGAAAGCCGGCTGGTTCCCCGCCTGTTTTTTGCCGGGGAAATCCTCAATGTTGACGGGCCCATCGGAGGTTTTAATTTCCAGGCAGCGTTCAGCACTGGAACCTTGGCGGGAAAGTATGCCTGAGGCATTCGTACAGTAGCAGGCCGCTCTAGCTTTTGTTCTTCATCACGACCTTGGTTGTTCCGGTTTTTACCGAACCGATAATCCAGGTTGGCAAACCGGATTCGGCCACCAATCGCCGAATTTTGTCGGCGTAATACGGACTGACGATCAGAGCCAGACCGATTCCCATGTTGAACACTCGATACATCTCGTCCGTTTCGACTCCGCCAAGTCGTTGAAGCCAGGAGAACACCGGTGGTCGAGTCCAGGTGGTACAGTCGATTTCCACTTGAATGCCATCCGGAACAATTCGTTCAATATTCTCCTCGATGCCGCCCCCAGTGATGTGAGCGATTCCATGAACCACGGACTTGACCTTGTAATGATGCAGGACTTTTCGGGTCAGTGGAGTATAGATGATCGTCGGACGCAGCAAAGCATCACCAACTGATTCACCCAACTCGGCGTCCTGCTGATCGACCTTCAATGAGTGCCGCTCGAACACGATCTTGCGCACCAGGCTAAAGCCATTGCTATGTATGCCACTTGAGCCTACTCCAATGACCACATCGCCATCAGCAATGGTTTGACCTGTGATCAGATGTTTGCGTTCCACAACACCAACACAAAACCCAGCCAGATCGTAGTCACCTCGGGCATAAACATCTGGCATGATTGCTGTCTCGCCCCCTAGCAAACTGCAGTCGGCCTGGACACAACCATCGCTGATTCCTTGAACGATTTGTTCGAGTCGATCCGGATCATCGTGCGACATCGCAACGTAATCCAGAAAGAACAACGGTTCCGCCCCGCAGCAAATGGCATCATTAACGCACATCGCAACCAGATCGATGCCGACAGTGTTATGCCGGTTGGCCTCGATGGCCACCTTGAGTTTCGTTCCCACACCGTCCGTACAGGACACGAGAATGGGATCAACATAATTTCTACGAAACAGGGGATTATCAAAATCCAATTTGAACAGCCCCGCGAAACCACCATCCAGGGGTTGGACTCGCGGTGAAAACGTGCGGTGCATTAATCGCGGGAGCCGCCCCATTGATTCATTGTAGATGTCGAGATTTACTCCAGAATCTTTGTAGGACAGTCCCGACATGGCGTTGTATTCTCTCGCGCGACGAACCGCGTTAGGTTGAGGTTTTGGTATTTTCGTTGGCCCCTTTAAGTTAACGGCGCAAACGAACTTTGGACAGTTCCCGTTAAGTTCCGTCTCGTTGCGACCGCCAAAACCCGCATAGTTTGTCTGCACCGCAAGGTCTCACGGCCCTTTTTCCGATGATCTCAGAGGTTAGGCGACCGCGCGGGCGAACGCCTCAAGTCACCGGTTGCAGGAAGGCGAGGGATAATGCATTGTTAATTCCCATGCGAGCACCACATCCCAGTCTGCAGTTTGCGCACCACATGCCATATGGGGCGATCTACCATGACCAAGGCGTGCAGTTCGTTGTCTTCAGCCGCCACGCGACGGAAATGCGGCTATTGTTGTACGATAACGTAGACGACATGGAGCCTGCCGACATTGTTCGCTTTGATCCTAACCTCGATCGCTGGGGGAACGTTTGGAGCATTTTT
Organism: Pirellulaceae bacterium; assembly: GCA_040081565.1. Taxonomy (GTDB): domain Bacteria; phylum Planctomycetota; class Planctomycetia; order Pirellulales; family Pirellulaceae; genus BJ22. The sequence continues at coordinate 8,865 of JBEBGH010000079.1, read as the reverse complement.
TTGCCGGAAGTAACTGCCGGTCAGCTTTATCATTTTCAGGCGTCCGGACCGCATGATCCGTTGCGGGGACTGCGTTTCGATCGTAACGCTCGTTTAATTGATCCCTTTGCCAAGGCTTTGGCCGGTGACTTTTTGCCCGCGAAAGACGGGATCACCCGTCCGCCCAAGTGCGTGGTCGTCAACGACTTTTTTGATTGGGAGGGCGAACGGCATCTGCGACACAACTTCGCGGACTCCGTGATTTACGAATTGCATGTCCGGGGCTTTACCCAACATCCGAGTTCCGATTCATCGCACCCGGGAACTTACTTGGGACTCATCGACAAGATTCCTTACCTCAAGTCGTTGGGCGTTACCGCGGTTGAGCTAATGCCGGTTCATGACTTTCCGCATAACAATTTTGATGGTTCTTGGGCGGACCGCAAAAATTACTGGGGCTATGACCCCTTGGCGTTCTTCGCCCCGCATCATGGTTACGCGCACGACAAAACGCCCGGCGCAGTCGTAAATGAATTCAAACGGATGGTCAAAGAACTGCATGCGGCTGGGATTGAAGTCATTCTGGACGTCGTCTTCAATCACACCTGCGAAGGTAATGAGAAGGGCCCCGTGCTCAGCTTCAAGGGCTTGGAAAACCCGGTCTACTACATGCTGGAAAGGGATCCGCAATACTACCGCAACTTTTCTGGCTGCGGAAACACGGTGAACGGCAATCATCCAGTTGTTCGCGAGATGATTTTCCATTGCCTCCGCAATTGGGTGCACAACTACCACATCGATGGTTTTCGTTTTGATTTGGCTTCGATTCTCAGCCGCGATCGTAATGGAAACCTCGTCCCCAACCCGCCGCTGGTCGAAGCAATTGCCGAGGACCCTATGCTGGCGGATACGAAGATCGTGGCGGAGGCTTGGGACGCGGCGGGAGCCTATCAAGTTGGTTCGTTCGGGTGCGAACGCTGGGCGGAATGGAACGGCCGATTTCGGGATGACGTTCGGCGGTTTTGGCGCGGTGATGCGGGCATGCGCGGCGCGTTTGCAACTCGGCTGGCGGGCTCGGCCGACCTTTATCAAGCCGGTGGACGATTACCGTGGGCCAGCATTAATTTTGTGACCTCGCACGACGGGTTCACGATGAACGACCTGGTCAGCTACGAGGCCAAACACAACGAAGCTAACGGCGAAGAAAACCGAGATGGCGAGAACCAAAACCACAGTTGCAATCATGGTGTCGAGGGTCCGAGCACAGAACCGAAGATCGAAGAGTTGCGGGAACGGCAAATCAAGAACTTCATTGCGACACTCATGATCAGCCAAGGCGTGCCGATGTTGGTCGCGGGCGACGAAATGCGGCGCACCCAGGGCGGCAACAACAACGCCTATTGCCAGGACAACGAGACTTCGTGGGTCAACTGGGAATTAGTCGAGAAAAATCTGGGAATGGTTCGTTTCACGCGCACTCTGATTGAATTCCGTCGCAATCAGCCATCGTTACGCCGTCAGACTTTCTTGACCGGCAGCGCCGTCAATGGCACCAGCCATCCTGACGTGGGCTGGTATAGTCATTTGGGAACCGCCGTGAACTGGCATACTTCGGATTTGCCGATGATCTGTATTTTGAGCGAGGACGAATCGGCGGTTGATCCAGCACAACGAGGTCATACCATTTTGATCATGTTGAATAGCGGTCATACGCCGACGGAATTCATGATCCCGACCGTGATGAAGAAACGGCGGTGGCAGCTATTCTGTGATACGGCAGCTGTGTCTCCGAAGGATACCTATCCGCAGCTTGACGGACCGGTGCTGTCTGCGCATGGGACGCAATTGGTCCTAGCGAAAAGTCTGATGATTTTTGTGTCCGGTACCTAACCGTTGGCAAATCTGACGAGGGCTTGAGGAATCGGGCTGGACATTTGGCGAACTTGTCAACTCGCCGCAACGAGGCTTCTCAAAAAATGCGATCCCGGTCATGCTTTCGACGTTGAGATAACGTACAATAAACGCTTGTTCGTTTTCGAAACGTGGGCTCGGTGATTTTCGCCGCTAATGCATAGCCGGTGATTAGACGATTGACCGGCGGCGACTACAATGACGCGAGTTCGCTAGAGTCCTTCTCCTTCAAAGCATTCGTATGAGACTTTCGTTCGGTCAGCATTTGCAACAAAAACAAATGCAAACCTTGGCACCTCGGATGATCCAGTCAATGGAAATCCTCCAGATGCCGTTGGTTGAATTGCAGGAACGAATCGAACAGGAGTTGATTGAAAATCCAGTCTTGGAGTTGCGAGAGTCCGACCCTACACTGCCCCGCGAACAATCCGAAGGCGGGGGCGAGGCCAAGGAGACTCGAGACGTCGATCAAAAAGAATTGGTGATCGGTGAAACGCACAATAATGCCGATGATTTCGAACGACTTCTGAATCTCGATCAGGACAACCCACAGTACTTCGACGACCAAAATCGGCCATCGGCGAGCCGTATTCAGGAATCCTCGGATCGCCACACCGATATGATTGCGAATGTCGCTGAACGTGCTGAGTCTTTGCAAGATCACTTGCGTGCCCAGCTCGGCGAATTGGAACTGTCTGAGGAATTGCGGCGCATGTGTGAACGGATCATATCCTCCTTGCATGAGGAAGATGGCGGTTACATGCGGATCCCGCTTCAAGACTTGTTGCCGGCTGATGCGCCCGACTCGGCTCAAGACCTGGCTGAGGAGGCGTTGGCGACCATTCAGCAGCGGCTCGATCCTCCGGGAGTTGCCGCCCGAGACCTCAAGGAATGTCTGATGCTGCAATTAACGGCCGACATTCCCCATTATGAAAAAGTCCGCGCGCTGATCCTCAACCATTTGGAAGATTTGCGCGACAATCGGATCCCGCAAATTCAAAAAGCTACGGGCTTCACAATTGACGATATCCAAGAGGCTTGGGCAGAGTTGCGAAAGCTCAATCCCCGTCCAGCCAGCAAATTTGGCGAGTCGCACGCCGCGTCCGTGATCCCCGATTTGTGGGTTGAAGTCGACGATGAGGGAAAATACGTTGTCAAAATGGATGAGGGACCGGCACGCAACCTTTACATTAGCAAATACTACCGGCAACGACTGGCGAACGAACAAGCGACGAAAGAAGAGCGCGAGTTCATTAAACGAAAGATTCTGGCGGCTCAATGGCTGATCGAATCGATCGAGCAACGACGGAATACGGTGTTGAAGGTCGCACAAGAAGTTGTCAATTTTCAAATGAAGTTTCTTGAGCATGGCCCGGATTTTCTGGAGCCCTTGAAAATGCAGCAGGTTGCCGAAAAGGTCGGCGTTCACGTCACCACAGTTAGTCGGGCCGTCGACGATAAATACATCCAAACGCCCCGCGGAATTTACCCATTGCGCAAGTTCTTCGTTGGCGGGACGACCAACGACGAAGGCGAAGATGTTGCCTGGAATCGGATTCGAATCGAATTGCAAAAGCTTGTGGATAGCGAAGATAAATCGAAACCTCTCAGCGATGATGAACTCGTCAAGGGTTTGAAGGCCTTGGGCCTAAACGTTGCACGACGGACCATCACCAAGTATCGCGAAAAGCTCCACATTCCCAGTTCGCGGCAACGCAAGGATTGGACGCAACATCGCCCCGGAAACTTGGGGCATTCCAAATAATTCTTTCGGTGGGCTGCCCCTTCTCGGCAAGGTAAACGGGTTGAAGGCCAAGTTTCGACGCAATGTTCTCGCAACAGCCTGCAGTCGACTTGCGGAATGTGAACCGTCCAACAAAAATAGACGGCTGTCTAAACGTCCCAACGTCCACGTTATTTCCTGCTTCGAGAATTTTGCGACCGCCCAATGGTTGAACGAAAAATTCCAATGGTCACCAAACTGAAAGCGGACGCAGACGGCGGGCCTGTGTTTTCCCCGGTTGATAATTATTTGACGGTAAGTACACCGGAAAATATCGCGTTCTTCTATCAGGTTGCTGGCCCATTCCAGAGGGCGATTTCTTTTTTGCTGGACTTTACCTTTAGCCAGGCAGCGTATTGGATCATCTTTTTGGTCATCGTTCTTGTTCTAGGATTTGTACTGGGCCCGTTTGGTCTGTTTGCCGGTGTCTTGGGAAGTTTTGTGATGTTCCTCGGGTTGATCGGTGCATTTTTTGTGTACTGGTTTTACGGGGCGTTCATGGAGACATTCTACAACGGCAGGACTTGGGGAAAAATGATTTGCCGACAACGTGTACTTAATGCCGACGGGAGCGCGATTAACGGCAGCCAAGCCTTGTTGCGAAATTTTTTTCGATTGGTTGATACCGGACCGATCTTTCTATTACCGCTCGATTTCGGCACTGGAGATCAAGTGTTTATTCCGATTCCCACGGCAATTTTTGGCTTGGCTGTGATGTGCCTCAACCGCGACTTCCGCCGGATCGGCGATCTGGTTGCCGGCACGATTGTCGTCAAAGAAGAGCTTAAACGGTCGGGTAAAGTCGTTCGTTTTACGGATGCTCGGGTGCCTTTGCTCGCCGATCTTTTGCCGTCGTCCTTCGTGGTTGATAAAGAAATGGCGTTGGCGCTCGCATCGTATGTTGAGCGGCGCCCGTTTTTGGGCCCCTCACGACTCGACGAAATCGCACGCCGCCTTAGCCCATTGCTAATTGAAAAAATGAACCTGGCTCCTGACACAAACCCTGACCTGTTACTTTGTTCGCTGTATTACAAGACGTTTCATTCCGATTCGACGGGTCAGGAAAATATTTCGCCACGCAGGAGTTCGTCGCCGAGGATTCCGATTGACATGCCGATTGCGAATTCAGATCTATTGCCACTGAATCAACGCAACTGAGGGATTAATGAAAGCAGCAGACATCATTCAACGGCGCGAAATCGAGTGGGCAAAACTCGAGGGAATGTGCGAGGCGATTTCTCAGCGCAAGAGTCGTCAGAATGCTCAGCTTGTCAATGAGTTCGCCGCGCTGTATCGAAACGCGTGTGCCGATTTGGCGTTAGCTTCCGCGAATCAGTTTCCGCCCGGGACCGTGGATTATTTGCATTCACTCGTCGCCAAAGCGCACAATCAACTCTACCGCAGTCGAGCATTTCAATTGACTGAGATCTTGATGATGGTGTTTCATGACACACCTCGTCGAATTTTCTCTGATCCTTGTGTGCATGTTGCGGGATTGATTTTCTGGGGGTTGTTCGGAATCTCCGCTTGGCTGTCATACGAAGGATCGGTTTGGCCGAATTTTGCCTCCGGGGTCATGGGCGATGAGGCCTTACAGCAAATGGAAACGACGTTCGAGGACTTTGAAGGTCGCACTTTTTCTGAAAACATGTTCATGGCGGCATTTTATGTCTTCAACAATGCCGGCATTGGCCTGCGGGTCTTTGTCAGTATGCTGCCAATTTTGCCGGGCCTGATTCTGCTCGGTTCGAATGCAGTTCAACTAGGAGCAGCGTTTGGACATATGTTGAGTCCGGATTCGGGTATTGCCGGAGACAACTTCAAGAATTTCGTCACCGCGCATGGCCCATTTGAATTGACGGCAATCGTGTTATCGGCGGGAGCGGGGTTGAGAATTGGTATCAGTTGGTTGGCTACCAATAACCTGCGTCGCCTGGATTCGCTGCAGGTGAACGCGAAGAAGAGCATGCCCATCGCGCTGTGTGCCGTCGCGTTTTTCTTTATTGCAGCGTTCATAGAGGGGTTCATTTCACCCGCTCCGGAAACCATGATTCCTTGGTTTGTTAAGGCCGCCATTGCGGTTTTGTCGAGCGGCTTGATGATGTTTTACTTTGTCATCCTCGGATATCCCTGGAGACGCCGGTGAGACTTGATCGCAGTTTTATTGCTATTCGACAACGCTCGATGCTGGAGACCCTCGATCTGGCTTTGAAAGTCTTGCGGAGATATGCGCGGCAGTTGTTGATCTTTCTTATCATCGGCGCAGTTCCGTTGGGCGCATTGAATTTTTTCTTGACGGCCGAGTTCCCTTTTGAATCCGGACAAAACGGGTGGATGAATTTATTGTTGGTTCTGGCAGAGGCCCAACTGGGTACGCTCTTCGTAACCAGCTTTTTGGGGCAAGCGATGTTCGTAGGCGATCCCAAAACATCGGTGGTGATCCGAGAGGTGCTTCATAGCTGGGCATCGATTTTTTACTTGCATGGATTTTTGCGTTGTGCCGGGGTGGTGATCGGATTGGTCGCTTTTGCTGGGATTGCCGAAAGTTCTGACGGCGCGACAATGTTGATTTGGTTCGCTGGATTGACGGCGTGTTTAGGGGTTCTGATCCGGGTGCTACGCCCCTTCGTGACGGAAATTCTGATTTTGGAAAAAGCACCCTGGCGCAGGAGACCTAACCTTGAAATTTCGTTTGGAAAACGTAGTCAAGCAATGCACGGTTCCATAGGCGGCGAAACAATTTCAATTGGCTTGGTGATGTTGTTTTTCTCAGCCCCCTTACTCGCATCGTTCTACGGCACGCTCAGTAACGCGTTCGAATTATTAGGAATTCCCCGAGAGGTGGCTTGGGTGCATTCGGGAATTCTCTGGCAATCAGCGCTTTGGTTGGTCGCCGGTTTTTGGGCCATCGTCCGATTTCTGTTTTATGTGGAAACACGCATTCAGCAGGAAGGTTGGGAGGTCGAATTAAAAATTCGCGCTGCCAGCATCAAACTGGCGAGTGAGGCACATTAATGCGATTTCCAATTCTTAAATTTCCATTATTCGTTCTTTGGGTACTCGCCTGGGAGATCGTTTGCGGTGTCGCGGTCGGACAGGATGGGGTCTATCCTTGGCTCGACCCTCAGACTAGTTCACCAGTTTTTATTGAACCGGAGACGGTGGCAACGGATGGCTCTGCCGCTCGAAAGTTAGTATCGTTGCGGGCAGCGCCCACCCAGCCCATGCGCTGGAATTGGAATTTCAGATTGTTCGGCTTGGACACTTGGCTTGCCACAATTCTGCTGCTGTTGGTAGCCATGATTCTCATGATTCTGCTGATTTGGATTGCCAGCAGGACGGAAATCGGCAAGAACAATCAATTGCCCAAACTCGATTTTGAACATAACCGAGAATTGATTCGATCATTACCGTTTCAATTGGACGTCGAAATCGGCGATTGCCGTCAATTGGCGGAGCGAGCCTACCAACAAGGCGATTATCGCAAGGCCATGATTTATCTGTTCAGTCATTCCCTCATTCATTTGGACCAACATGATCTTCTTCGGTTGCGGCGTGGCAAAACCAATCGACAATACCTGCGCGAAGTGAGCCGATTCCAAGCCGTGGCTGCCTATCTCAATACGTTAATCGTTCCTTTTGAAGCCGTTTTTTTTGGTAACAAAGCTTTGAGCCGCGAACAGTTTGAAACGGTGTGGAATGGATTAAATTCGTTTGAACACCAGGTGCAAGCCATTCCTCAAGCCGAGGTGCCGTTATGATCCGCTGCCTTGTCGGAATCGCGTGCTGTGTTGTTTTGCTCACAATTTCAACAGGAAACTTGTCAGCGCAATTAGCATCCAAATACGGGCGCAAATCCGGTCAGGGATACAAAGGCAGCGTTAACGGAACGCAGGCCCTGATCGAAACCATCGAGAGTTACGGGTATTCGGTTGGCGTTCGCTCTTCCATCTCACCCAAGATCTCCCGCTACGAAACGATCTTTTGGTTTCCAGACTCGTTCAATGGACCATCACCAAGGGTGGAACAACGCTTGACCGAATGGCTGGAGGGCAAATCCAATCGTACCTTGGTCTATGTCGGTCGCGATTACGATGCGGCTACGGAATACTGGTACGACCTTGCTCAATCCTCATCAGGCAACCAACGGGCAATTGCATTGCGGCAATGGAGTTTGCACCGTAGTGAACATCTCGGCAAGCGTCAGAGAAAGGAACTGAAGGGTTGTTCCTGGTTTTCCCTTGAGAACGGCAGCGAAGGAACGACGGCATCACTCACGGGAAAATTGGTTGCCGCCGATACGACCGTTCAACCCACCGTGCGAACGGGCGGAATCCGCCTGGTGCCTCCCACAGCAGCTCCGCCGAAGCTCGTGAATACGATGTTATCCGCAGATGGCCAGCCCTTCATTTTCGAAATCGTCTGGCCCAACCGATCGCGTGTAGTCGTTGTCAACAATGGCTCTGGGCTCCTGAATTACCCTTACCGGACGTCAAGCCAGTCAATTACGCCGGAAATCGTGATGGAATGCCTTCCGGATTTCGGCGATGTTCTGTTTCTCGAGAGCGGCGAACGCGATCCGCCGATAGTGTCTGGGGATGGACCGCCGACGATGTGGGCTTGGATGCGAGAGAAGCCCTTAAATTACATCCTGCCGCATTTCATTGTCTTGGGAATTATTGCGTGTTTTGCTTTCTTTCCGATTCTTGGCCGTCCTCGCCGGGGTGTACGGAAGGCCACCACCAGTTTCCGCCGACACATTTCAGCAATTGGCGGCCTGCTAAAAAACAGTTCGGATTTTGAGCAGGCAAAACAATCCATTGAGTATTACAAGAAACATATCAAACGTGAAACTGGTTAAAACATGTTTCTTGTTGTCCAATTCGGTATTCCGAATGTCAGTTTTTCATTTTTTCGATCGTTCCATTTTTTCCATTTGACACACTATGAATGAACCGAATTCCGAGTTGATGAGCATTTCCTGTCCGAAGTGTTTTTCGAAGCTGCAGGTACCAGCGTCCGCAAAGGGCAAACGCGCAAAGTGTCCGAAGTGCGAGGGAATTGTCGAGATTCCGGTTCAGACGGAACAAGTTGCGATCGCGGCGAATGACCCCTTTGGAAATCCGGACCGGGGCGCCATTCAACAACATGTCGCCGAAATGGCAGCTGCCGGAATCAAGCAGCCGGATCCG
>JBEBGH010000367.1:0-5067 GCA_040081565.1 Pirellulaceae bacterium | reverse complement strand
ATCTACTTTTATTGTGGTGGACTCAGCCTACACCCACGATAATCCCGGATGGACCAAGAATTTTGGAATCACTTTGTTGATGATCGTGCAGTTTTTTGCTGTCGCGTTGGCGCCAGCTCAAGACAAACAAACGGAAGGGTTTGTCGACAGTGGCGGCGTCAAACTGCACTATGTATCGGAAGGTAATGGGCCGTTAGTTGTTATGATCCACGGCTTTCCGGATTTCTGGTATTCGTGGCGGGACCAGATGGCTGGGCTGGCACCGCATTTCCGAGTCGTTGCTTACGATCAACGCGGATACAACTTGAGCGACCAACCGGAAGGTGTCGAGAATTACGCGATGCCAAAACTGGTTGCTGACGTACAAGCCGTTGTCGATCATTTCAAATCCGAGAAAGCCATCATCGTCGGTCATGATTGGGGAGGCGCGATTGCCTGGAACTTTGCCATGCAGCATCCTGATCGAATTGAAGAGTTGGTAATTCTTAATCTCCCGCATCCCAAGGGTCTGATGCGAGAAATGATGAACAACACACAACAACAAGCGAACAGTCAGTACGCCCGCGACTTCCAGCAACCAGATGCGGCGAGCAAACTTACGGCTGAAGGGCTGGCCGAATGGGTCAAGGACGAGGCCGCCCGAGCAAAATACGTCGAGGCCTTCGAGCGGTCATCGTTTGAAGGTATGTTGAATTTCTATAAAGCCAATTACCCTCGCGTTCAGTCGGGAAACGGGAACAAAAACGCGGCGCCTGTTGCTCCGTCCATGCCCAACGTCAAATGCCCAGTGTTGATGTTCCATGGATTGGAAGACAAGGCTTTGTTGGCGTCTGGATTGAATGACACTTGGAATTGGGTCGATTCCGAATTGACGATCGTCACGATTCCCAAAGCAGGTCATTTCGTACAACAAGACGCATCGGCCTTGGTTACACGTCGGATGCTTGGCTGGATGCGCGACTAACGTAACTCGACGTTAGGCAAACGAATCACGTCGATTGGAAACCGAAGTAAAGCCGATTGCCAATCCACGGTCAACGCCCCCCTAATCGACCGACCTGTTACATGTAACGCTTGAAACCATAGTACTTCGGCCGGTCGTCGAGTCGGACATGCAACCACGATACTCCGGCCCCGGCCGTGCTGACCCACACGGGCGTGTCGCCGATGCGACGGCCGAGGACGATTCCAACCTCCCGCCAGAGAGAGTGACGTTGGGACTCCGGGGCAAACCGAACAAAAGTGGCTAGGTGGCCATAGGCAGAATCTTCGGCAATCGGATAGGGCACAATCAGGATGGCATCGTTGCTCAAGTTGGTGAAGACGGCGATATCTCGACCCGTGTCATTGAAGTATTCGGCGAACGCGTTCGGGTCAGGACGATGCGCCAAACCAGGGCTGTCAAGGATTACGAATTCGAAAGGTTTGGAAACGGTGGCAGTCGTGACTGCGGGCGTCTCTCAGCGAAATGCCGGAAACGGTGCATCGGCCAACAGTCCGTTGAACAACGTGCGAAATGCAGCGTCGTTCTGCAGTCCATGAATGACATCCGCGAACGTGGCCGGACGTGAGTCAAGATTCACAGCGAACCGCAGGCCGCGTGCATTGGTTAGCTTTTCGCTTCGAAACGTCCACATAGGCTAAGTCTCTGGAGTCAAACTTCCGCCATCACCCGGCAACCGCAAGAGACGTTCGATTTCAAAAACGCCTGATCGCGTGCTCGGCGTGCATGGATGGGTTATTTCTTACTCTCGTTTTTGCATGGACTGAATCAGCCTTGTTCTGTGATGACATACGACCGGATCAGTTTGTTCTCCGAATCGTACTCAACAACAAAATAGTCCGTTTGGTAGTCAATCATGCCTCGATAAAACCGAATTTCGTAGGCATCAAACTTAGCGGTAATACCCAGCCATCCAGCCTTGCGCGAATTTGAATCTGTGTCAGAGGCTCCCAGTAGGGAATGGACATCCGATTGAACGGTCCCTTTTGCCAATTTGGCAATAGTTGAATCTGTCATCTTGGATCTCGGACAGTCTTCACCTTTGCTCGCGGACGTCCAGGTTTTCGAGTCGAACGGAATTCGAGTGTCACACCCACCCACCGCACAAATACTGACGGTGAATGATGCAAGAAGGAGCATCGTCTTAAACGCTGAAATGTTCATACGGCTCCCTTGAGGCACTGCCAAATAACGTTACGGACCACCGAGCCCGAACCGGCCATCGTTCCATTTCAAAAACACCCGCAAGTCGGGGTTCGATGCAGCCAAAAAATACGTCGCTTTGTGAAGTGATTCTGTCGGATATGAACGGCAATAACCAAGCGGCGGCCTAAAGTTTACCAAATTCAAAACCAGCTTCCACCGCCGGTTTGGTTCTACGCAATATTATCCATGATTTCTGCTTCCTCTTTTTTTCCATTCGGTACTATCCAGATTACCATTCTGCGAACCACTGCAATCAGGCATATTAAAGAGATGGACCGTAAGATACATGAAGTGACTGATTCACTTGAGATCAATATCGGAATAGCCAATGTCGTAACAACGAACCCGCAGGGCATTACAAATCCTAGCAAAGCCACCCGTTTAGGAATCTCGCGAATATCCATCCGCCACAGTAGCCTCATGCCATAAAATGAAGTAGTGAATGTGGACAATAACAAAACACAACTTACGGCCGTAGACACAAAAACATTCCAGTTAATGTCTGGAAAAATTAGATTGATTAGGGCGAACCCCATTTGAAAAGGCAGGAACACAGACAACAAATCTGCTAGATGAAATCGTACTCCCTTGGACGGTGCGGATGAGACAACCGATTGGAACGGAGAGAAAATAAGATAGCCAATCCCGAAAAGGGAACCGAAGTAGAGTGCAAGTTGAACAAAGGCAATGAATGCCATCTGCGCTCCGTTTTAGTTCTCAAGTGGTCGACGCCTGCGATAATCGAGTCGCGGAGGACAGTTTTCGGGTACGGCCTGCACATTTTCAGTTCCGATTGCAGCCGCTGGTACCTGCTCGCTTGACTCTGACGCCGCGGACTGTGTTTCGGGTTTGGCGCAGCCTGCGATGGCAACGGCGACAACTTGCACCAGAATGATGTGCTTCATAATCTTTCATTTCAATGCGTGCGAGGAAATGCCGAACAACGGCCTGAACTTCTCAAATGTCTTGCCGTTGAACTTGTACACCTCGGCTTCTTGTGTACCGAGCCAAAAGATACCTTGATTGTCTTGATGAATGGAGAAAACAGTAATCGTTTTATCGCCATCTTTAACAGGGTAATGGGTGATACTCTTCCCGTCGTATTGCCAAACTCCTCCCCCATAAGTCGCCATCCATAATGCACCGGCACTATCTACGGTGCTGGACATGATGCCGCCGAATGGTTCTATGTTTGGATCATTTGTGTCGCGGAGTCCATCCAATTTTCTGAACTTCGGCCCAGCCGGGTCGCTCAGATCAACATCGAATCGATGCAAAGGACTGCAGAACCAGAACCTGCCCTCTTTGTCCTCGATAATCGAACGAGTACCAAACGAACCATTACGTAATTCATTCTCAGATAGCCAGACAAAGGACCTCCCGTCAAACCGACAGGCACCAAGGGTGGCAGTGCCGAACCAGACATTGCCCTTACGGTCTTTGAAAATCGTGTAAACGTCATACGGGCTGTACTTCGCATTGGGGAATTTGTCGCGTGGCATTTGCCGGTAATGCTCATCGCCATCTTTGGTCTTGGGGAATTCCAGACGGTGCAACAATTTGCCGTCGTAGCGGAAGACCACTCCGGCGTCCGGCGGCCCCACGAACCACAAATCGTCCGGCTGCAGCTTCCATTCCTTGGCATCGGCGTCGGCCGGCGCATTTAGCGTCACGAAGGCTTGCCCGTCGAATTTGGTAATGCCCTCATACGTCGCGAAGTAAATGTTGCCAGCCTTGTCTTCCTGAATGCCTCGAATGCGGTTGCTGACCAGTCCGTCATCCGTTGTGAAGTTGACAAGTGTTTCCCCATCGTAGCGGTACACTCCGCGATCATTGCTTCCGAACCAGTAGGTGTTGTCCTTGGCTTGCAAAATGTAAAAGATCGCTTTGTCGAGTTCTGTAACGTTCTCACCTTTTGCAGCAGCTGCCTTTTGATCGTTGTCGCCAGTTTTCGATGCCGATTTTACGGGCGGGCTCTGGTCCTGGCCGAATGCGCATGTGGACAACGCCATAATTAGTGACAGAACTATCCAGGCGTGCTGGCGACGCTTGGTCCCGTGCGTTACACAAGTTGACATGGCCGGACTCCTTATGCGGTGACTTGATTCGGTGACTTTCACCATCGGCTGGCTCTTCCTTGCCAATGCTGGAGCATCTGGACCAAGATTATAACGACGGACGTCCGAGCCTCGCGTAACTTCGTTGTAACGTCTTTGCGCGGGCCGAACGTAAACGAATTGCAATCTATGCGTCGGGGGGAGTTGGGTGGGCACCCTGGATGGAACTCGATCCCCGATGTATAGATTGGGCGTTGAACTGGGCCGACGGAGCGGAAGATCCGCTGTAGGTGGCTTGCGAATGCCTGCCGCTTTTCGGCCCATGATGATTCAGTCTAACAGCCGGTCAAACACGCGACAAGCGTTTTGGAGTGTGCTTGGGGTTGCTGAATGAGTGGCGATTCTGCTGATGAGAACGCTGAATCCGCCTGGTTTTTGGTCACCGCGCAGTAGACAATCGCAACGCGCATTAGCGGGACGGGTCGGTAAACGAAAACGAGGTCCCGATCGACACACGATTCAAGTCTCCGGCCGGAGAAGATGGGGAAGACTGCGGCGGAGACGAGCGTCATCGATTCGGCCAACCGGTGACGAAGCTTGCCCTTGGTCTTGCTGAAAGACTACCCGCCAACTTGGGCGGGGGAAGTTCGCGATGCAATTCATTTCGATCTGGCAGCGTGGACACTTCTGTGTTACAGGATGCTGACCGGTCGAAGTCGAGGCATCTCGATGGCTCACCGCCTGAGTTTGCTACGAAGTTACGTGCGTGGATGGATGGGCTACTTTGGTCTGGCAGCACAA
>JBEBGH010000366.1:0-5071 GCA_040081565.1 Pirellulaceae bacterium | reverse complement strand
CTTGGGCGAGGTGGGAGTTGCCGGAACCTGGGTATACCTTGTGGCACTAATGATTTATTACCACCGATCTTCTTTGGTTAATGATCCTGCTGCCAAGGTTTTTTGTTATCTCGTGCTATTCGCATTCCTGCTATTCGGGATGGTGGACCATGGACTTCTCGACAATCGCAGTTTCAATATTTTGCTCGGTGCTGCCTTTGGTTTACAGTCGATATACGCCGTGAGTCAGCCAGCCCAGCGAATGCCGATCAATAATAGAAGACAATTTGTTCCCGTCAACGATCGCTAAGTCGTGTAAGCATCTGCGATCCGTAAAAAATTCGACATTGCCGAAAATGATTGCCGACTGTTCAAAAATTCTCCTCGGCAAACGCCATGCCCGCTAACGTTGTGCTATTGATCGATAGCTTGCATTGTGGAGGCGCGCAACGTCAGTTGTGTTATTTGGCCAAAGAACTGTCACGACTTGGGCATTCGGTTTCCGTCTGCAATTACCATCCGCAATATGATTTTTTCCGTCCCTATCTCGCTGAAAACGGGATCAAGGTAATCGACTTGAGCGAGAGACCAAAATTCACTCTGCCGTTGCGTTTAAGTCGTGTTACTCGTGAGTTAAGGGCAGACTGGGTCGTCTCTTTTTCAAGCAGTGCGAACAAAGTCATGGTTCTTGCTCGGATTCTCGGAGGGAACTTCAAGGCCTGCTGCGGCGAGCGTTCCTGTTCAGCAGGTCCAAGATTGAGTTTTCGGGAAACCGTTCAGAGACTGCACTACTTTTGGTCAACGCTGATCGTTGCCAATTCCAACTATCAGTTACAAATATTGAAGCGATCCTTCCCGATTCGAAGTAAACGGGTCGTGTGCATTCGCAATTGTGTCGACGACAAGTTCTTCTTGGTTGGAGCCAATCGATTTGCAACTCAAAGGCACGCACCTGAAGTCTCGTTCGTCGCTGTTGGGCAGCTTTACCCCTTGAAGAATCTGCATGGATTGGTCCAGGCTGTTATCAAGTTAAAGCAACAGGGTAGTCCAGGGTTCAAGATCAAATGGGCTGGTCGGGAAGGGGAGAATGCGAGCAGTTATTTCTCCGAACAGAAACGGATAATCGAGGAAAACGGTCTAGCGGACGTGTTTGATTTCATCGGTCAATGCGATGATGTGCCGTCTTTTCTACGTGATGGTTCGGCTTTGATTCATCCGTCACTCATCGAGGGATTTCCCAATGCAATTTGCGAGGCATTTGCCACGGGTCTGCCAGTACTGGCCGGTGACATTTCCGATGCCCCAGACTTGGTCAACGAAGAACGAGGCTATTTGTTCGATCCCAAGGATAGTGATTCAATTTGTCTGGCCATGAGCCGGTTTCTCAGATTGTCTGCAACCGAAAAGCAAAACATGGGCCGCGAGGCACGGAAGTTTGCGAAAGAACACTTTTCAGCACAGGATTTCGGTAGAACATTTTCAAATGTGCTCGGAATCGACTCGGTTTCGCAATCATAAGATCAAAGCCTGAACCTGCTATTCCACTGGCCTTCATAGAACAATGAGAATACTGCTTAGACGCCAGATTCCAAAATGGAAAATACTCAATATTTTCTTTTTGCCTGATCCACGAATACTGAATGACATCAAGTCCCAATATGCGCTTTCGACAAATGAAATGGCACGACTCGATTGTGCCAAAAGATTTTCTGAAGTGCTCTCCAGAATTTGCATTGGTCAAACAACGAAATCGACTCGAATTGATCGAATGCGTCTCATGGATGACGCATTGTTGAGTCTGCTTGGGAATTCTCGTGACGGCCAGTTGAAGTTATTGGATCTCGGTGCATCGGATGGAATCTCGACACACAGGCTTGTTGAGCGGATTGCGCAGGAGCGGAACCAAAAGGCCGAGGCTATCGCGCTGGACTTGTACGTGGAGTTAGCTGAATTCACGAAGTGGCCTTTTCGCGAGTACCGTTTCAACGATGGCTATCAGGTACTCGTCTGTGTTGGACCGTTCGGTTTTCAACTATCTCCTATCGCAGTCGCCAGACGCCCCCTCGAGCGAATATTAGGACGCTGGGTTTCAAAACTTCAATTTGTTACGAGCAAAATGACCAAGAGCAGAGCATGGTCGTTGTTGAACCCGTTGATTCAAGATAGCTCGGTGAAACTGGTGTACGGCAGTGTGTTCGAAGTAACTCCCGAGTATGTAGGTGCGTTTGACATTGTGCGAGCATCGAACGTTTTGAATCTCGGCTATTTTTCCGAACAAATGATCCAAGTTGGGCTACAAGCGACTCAGAAATACGTCAAAGATGGCGGCTACTTGGTTATCTCAAGAAACCTCAAAAGCCCAACAGGTGAAATTGAACATGGCACGATCTGGCGTCGGGCGGGATCGCGATTCGACGTCGTTGCGGTAGTTGGCGATGGATCGGAAATTTCGAATTTCGTCAAATAGATCAGCCGATTGTTACTTCTTTCGAGTTCAAAAGGTCAAACTAAATTGTTGCGTTTTTCCCACAATTCGAATTTGGTAAAACTGGTATCCTACGTTCGCTTCTGGACGGCCAAAGTTTATTTTCGAGGAAGGCTAAAGACCAAAGGGCCTTCTTTGATTGGTCGCAATTGTGATGTTGGCATCAGAAAAAATGGACTGATCGAATTCGGTGGGCGTGTGTTTCTTGCGGGATTCAATCAACTCTATTCCAGCGGGCGACTGGTCTTCGGCGACCGAATATCGATCAACGAATACAGTCGTCTCGTTGCACACGAATCAATAACGATCGGTGACAACGTCACCATCGCCAAGTTCGTCACGATCGTCGACCATGACCATGCGTACAAAATGGAGAATGGAAAACTTTGTCTGGATGGGTATACAACGGCTCCCATTCGAATCGGCTCCAACGTCCTGATTGGAGACAAAGTGACGATATTGAAAGGAGTCGAGATTGGCGACAATGTTGTTATCGCTTGCAATAGCGTCGTAAATCGAAACATTCCGGCCAACTGTCTGGTCGGGGGCTCGCCGGCTCGCATCCTGCGTATGCTGGCGGAAGATTCGAAAACTACTCAGGAAAACTTTCAGTCCGGCTCGCATGAGGCGCAATAGAATTTTGTTCCTTGGTGGCTTTTCAGTCGCCAAAGACGGTACTGAAGGGGGGCAGGTATTTGCCTGTCGTTCGTTGGTCGCAAGCCCGCTTTCTAACTATGTGGAATGGAAACTTGTTGATTCCACTCAGCGATCGCTACCCCCGCCCAATATTCTGATTCGTGGCTGGGATGCAGCGATTCGAGTTACTAAATGCATCTTTCACCTATGCTTTTCAAGGGTTAATGCCGTTTTGGTCTTCACCAACTTTTCATGGCTGAGCATCCTCGAGAAAGGCCTCATTTGTATCTTGGGTGGACTGTTGCGGAAACACACTGTCGTCAGTTTTCGCTTCCACCCGATGGTACCGAAGATGCTGAAGTCTCTCTATAAATCCTATGTCAGGTTGGTTTGTCGCTGTTGTTCAAAAATTATTTGCCAAAGCCAATTGGCAGCGGACGAGTTGATAAAGCTCTTCAACGTTGATCCACAAAAGATCGAGGTCGTTCACAACTGGATTGACGTCTCTCGCTTCTCTGCCGTCGATGAGGTCAGGTCGCGGCGGAATGAAGATCTTGTCCAGATCATCTTTGTGGGATGGATGCACGAGAAAAAGGGAGTTCAATTCCTGATTCCGGCCATTAAACTGCTTTCTGAATCGCGTCAGAATTTTCGCCTCATCATGTGTGGTGGAGGAGATCTGTTTGATGCTCTGGTCAAAACTTGCCGAGATCTTGGCATCGAGCGGTTCGTTGACTTCCGGGGCTGGGTAAAAAACGAAGAAGTCAATCGTCTGTTGAATGAATCGGATATTTTCGTCTTGCCATCGCTGGCCGAGGGGATGCCCAACTCGCTGCTTCAGGCTATGGCTTGCGGACTGCCCGTGGTGACCACCAATGTGTCCAGCATCCCTGCCATCGTTTCAGATATGGTCAATGGAGTTTTGGTCCAGCCAGGATCGCCAGAAGAGATTTGTCGCGGACTTATTACGCTGATCGATAATAAAGACCTGCGGCGAACGATGAGCGCAATAAATCGAAAGCAAATCGTTGAGAATCATGACATTTCAAATGTCTGGAAACGAATTGCGAAAATCTTGAATGTCAATTGTCAGACGTGACCCATCACAAATCCTTGTCGTCAATTCCGAATGGAATCGATGATCAATCAAATCAAAACAAATTTTTCAAGATTCGGAATTGGTTCTAAATGAGTGTGTCCTATTGGGATCAGCGACTCTATCCAGATGAGACGAAATGGGAGGCGACTCCGCGTTTTATTGATTTGATCTCGGCAAGAATCACTCGATCGTCCACCGTCTTGGACATTGGAGCCGGCGCGGGTGAGCGGAGTATCTACCAATTCAAGGGAAAGTGTCAGGAGATAATTGGGGTCGATATGGACCCTCAAGTGGTCAACAATCCATTGTTGGACAAGGGAATTCTGATCGATGGCACAACGTTACCATTGGAAGACAATAAATTCGACCTCGCGTTTTCAATTTATGTGCTGGAACATGTCCAGGATCCGCAAACCTTCTGTCGAGAAGTTTCTCGAGTTCTTAAACCGGGTGGCGAATATTGGGCGTTGACCCCCAACCGTTTCCATTACGTTCCCATTATCGCCAGCCTCACGCCCACGAAATTTCATAAATGGATCAATAAGAAGAGAGGGCGTGACGAATCAGACACGTTTCCAACCTTCTATCGTTTGAATTCAGCCGGATCATTGAAAAAACACTTCGAAAATGCAGGACTGGAATTGCTGGAAATACAGGCGATTGAAGTTCGCCCGAATTATCTGCAATTTTCGTTACCGTTGTACTTGATGGGCGCTGCTTATGAGCGAATTGTTAACTCTTCGAAGCTTTTTTCGTCGCTTCGTGTCAATTACATCGTAGGTTTCCGCAAAACAAAACCCTAAACCCCGTCATGAAACAAATTCTCCAAAATCTGGGAAACGGCGAAACGCTACTGGCGGAGGTGCCAGTCC
>JBEBGH010000365.1:0-5080 GCA_040081565.1 Pirellulaceae bacterium | reverse complement strand
GTTGTCGGCGGACCTTGGAAGGGTTACATACTTCTGAGCCTCAACCCGAATTGATTCATCGTTGGAAGTCAGCAGAATGTTGGCAGCCGGAAAACGAAGATCCGTTTCCAATTCACCGATGGAGACCTGCTGCAACACAAACTTCTGTCCCTCAGGCCATTGCCCCAATGCTTTGATCGCTTCACTGCGAACCAACAGACTCAAGGCCTTGTTTTCCACCACTCCCTGTAGCTGTTGGCGCGCCTCCGATGCTCCCGACCAATTCCAGCCATTCACGATTTTCAACTGTTCCGCTTCGGGAGCTTCCGAGAGATGTTGCGACAAACGATCCTGCTCGCCGATCGCAATCAAAGAGCGTGTTGCTGAAGCTGCTCGATTGCGATCGCCCGTTTTTAAAACGGTGGCAAGCAAGCGCGAGGCAAATTCCTTCAAACGTAGTCGGGATGCGGCGTCGACGAATTCAGCTTCGCCCAACGAATCGTTCGCGTAATCAACCAGTGACTTTCGTAGATTTGGCGAATCCAACTGATCGAATGCGGGAATCCGATACGCCAATTCAAGGAGCAATTGCGGTGCAGGCGGTTGATAATTTTGCGCGCGCTTTTCGAAGTTGGCGGCTAAGGCCCGTAGCGCACCGTTGCGTTTGTCTGGATTTTGAAAATCAAGTGAGCGAAATAAGCGCAAAGCTGTCACCGAATCGAGTTGCGGTTGCGCAAGTAGGTCGGCAATCAGTGCGGGTGTATTGTCCGCGCGACTTCGCCAAATAAGATTGATGCCGGCTTCGCTGCTCCAATCTTTGCCAACGCGTTCCAACCAACTCTTTAGGCATTCATTCCAGCGGCCATCGGCGGCAATTCCCAGTGCCTCAAGGTACCAACGATCTTTTCCGTCGTAATCCACTGCGAGATTGGTCCAAAGTTCTGCAAAATCGGTCCCTTGGTATTCGCGCAACGCGATGGCACGCTCCCGGTTTACGGCTGGTGTGGCGTTGGGCGTAAATTGCCGAATCGCCTTTCGCACGTTTTCCGGTTGCTGGCGTGCCATTCGAATCGACTGACAACGAATATTTTCGTCCGGATCATTGGCCGCATGTGTTAAAGCGGATTCGCGTTTGGTCTCAAGCTGCGCCAACAGCCACAACGCTCGGGCTCGGTAACGCGCGTTCGTGTCGCCAGCCATTTCCTCCAATGCCGGAACAGCTTTTTCGCGGAATCCCTGTAATGCTTGCCAAGCCAGATAACGAACGGACTGACAAGGATTCTTGAGAGCTTCAGTCGCCGTTTCCGGGCGACTCAAATCAAACTTTGGGACTTGGTAAGCGACACCCGGCGGAGCAACGCGAAACAATCGGCCGCGTTCCAGATCACCCATAGCATGCCCTCCGACACCAGGGTCATACCAGTCGGTGACAAACAGCGATCCATCTGGAGCGACAGCAACATCCGCCGGCCGAAACCAGTTATCGCGAGCGCCCAGCATAACATTGTTGACTTCGGTAACCTCATAACCGGCTCCCGTTGATTTCGTCGCGTACGAACGAACGACATTGGGTCCCGCATCGCAATGGATTACCTGATTATGGAATCGTTCGGGCAACAGAGTTCCTTCATAAACCGTGATTCCAGTCGGTGAACCTGCTCCGGTGACCAACAAATTGGGCACAACGCCGGGATCATCTTGATGCCAATGTCGACGAGGGATTTCGTTTTCAATTCCTGTCCGAGGACTTTGCCATCCGGCTCCGGTGAACTCGTCCAGGTAACCGTAGTTCCCATATTCCATCACAAAATTAATTCGCACGCCTCGGTTTCCATCGTCGTCGTTGTCCGATTGCCAGATACCGCCGAATGAATCGACCGCCGCTTCGTAGTTGTTGCGGAAGTTGTGCCCCAACACTTCCAATTCGGAGCCGTCGAGATTGCAGCGAAAGACCATGCCGCCACGATACGGCTGACCTCGGTCGGTCACTTCTCTGCCCCATTTATCTTTCAACAAATTGCCGGCAGCGTCGTGTACGGAGTGACCTTCGTTGCCGAAATTCCAGTACAGTTTGCCGTCGGGTCCGAAGACAAACGAGTGAGCTGAGTGATCGTGTTGCGCGGAACCTGTCCGACTGAACAAAAGTTCTTTTCGATCCGGCCGGTCGTCACCGTTTTCATCAGTGAAGATCCAGATGTTGGGCGAACTTGAAACGATGACCCGATTGCCTAGAACGCAAATTCCCATCACCGAATCGATATCACGCCCTTGATAGTAGACTTTTGTTTCGTCGGCGACGCCGTCGCCATTGGTGTCCGTGCAAATCAAGATGCGGTCTCCCTCCGGACGCTTTCCGTTGTGGCCGCGATAATTGACGACTTCGCAGACCCAGACTCGTCCGCGATGGTCGACATCCAAATTGGTCAGGCTCAAAAGAGCCGGCTCGGCGGCGAAGAGCGTTGCTTGCAACCCGTCGGCGATGTCCAATTTCTCGATGGCCTTTTCCGGGGCCCGGTCAACAATCGCATTTGAGCCAACGGCGGGTGCGCTGGAGTAAACGGAAAAACGGACCGACGCATTGTCACCTCCGCCCTGACTCGTTCCGCCTTCGTCGAGGCCCGCGATTGCGGTGAAGCGTTCGTAGCCTTCTGGCACATTAAATCCGACTACTGAATTCGCATGAGTGCCGATTCCCTGCGGAAAAGCCCGCCCCTTGATGCGAATCGGCTCGCCTCCGCAATTCTTGTTCATTTGCACGCTGCCGTAGCCTGCCGTCGCAACGATGGGCTTCAGCTCGCCAAGCGACAGTTTTCCTTTCGGCCCAACCAATTGCGGATCTCCCCAACTTGCCCAGTCATGGCTGAAGCCGTTGTCGCCGTCTTCAACGACCAAATAGAGTTGTTTCAAGCCGCGGATTTCAACATCTACTTTGACGGAATGAGCTGGAGTGGCGACCGTTATTACATCGCTGCGGAAAATCGGTTTTGGAGCAGCCTTCTGAGCCTGCACTTCGCCAGGCAGAAGATTGAAACAACCAACGGCGATCATTAAGAAAATGTTTGTCCGCATTTTGTTTCCTCTGAAGAAGTCAAAACGAAAACCCTGAGCCATAGCGAGAGTGACGTTCCCGCAACGTCGGTCGACGATGGTCGTTCAGCTCGTCGTCGTGGACTATTTGGAAGGTGTGAATTGGATGTTGCGATAAGCGACCGGTCCGTGATCCCCCTGGAACATCAACGGTCCCTCGGACGCTTCTTTACCGCTAAGACCGCCTGGCGTTGGCCCTTTCATCTCCACGTTTTCGTGAATGACCTTGCCGTTGAGTGTCACTTTAACGAACTTTGCGTTGGCGGTTTTCTTGCCGTCCTTGTCGAATTTTGGAGCGCGAAAATCGATGACAAACTTTTGCCATTCGCCGGGGGCTTTGGAGGCGTTCAGCGCGGGTGCCTGAGCACCGTAAAGGCCACCGACGTCGGCGGGACCAACCTCGGCCTTGCCAAAACTGTCAAAGATCTGCAATTCGTATTCGCCCATCACGTAAACGCCGGAATTCGAACCTTTCGGAACCATGAATTCGAGTTCAATCAACGCGTCGCCAAATTTCGTTTCCGAATAAAAGTCCTTGCTGCCCCCTTTGAAGTTGATCAGTTCGTTGCCTCCTTCGACGACGAGTTCTTCGGCCTTTTTTGGATTCAATTTTGCCAGACCAACCTTTAACGTTTCTTCCGCTTTGCCCGACTTCGTTTTCCAGCCGGTAAGGTCTTTGCCGTTGAACAAAGAAACCGCCTTTTCCTGCCCCATGACTGAAGGCGACAAGAAGGCGATAAGGACGAAGCAAAGCAAGTTGCTGAAACAAAACGGACGTTGCATGGAAGCGGCTCCGAAAAAATAAGTCTCTAGGATATGAACCGTTGTCGATGATAACAGAACCGTCAGGCAACGGGGACCTGTGGCTCATGGCACGGTCATCGAATCTACGAGTTTTCTAGCGACCGAATAGCCTTCGGCGCTGGGAGAAAACACTCCTGCCTCCGAATACTGATGGGCAATCGGGGCGAGTGTGATCGATCGGAGCGCATTTGACATAATTCGCGGAATCGAACCGTTGGCCGCCCGCGATCGTAGGTGCCATCGAGGTGGAAAAAATGGTCAGTTTCATTTCGCGAAACCAGATTTCGCTGCCATGGTCTTGCAGCATAAGACGGCCGAAGGAGTTTTGTCCCCAGCCGCAGTGTTCCCGAAACTTGCTGTTGCAAACACGCGAATGCCAGTCCCAACTGTCAGTGGTCGCGTAGACTAACATGGCCCCGTTTAGCCAGTGCTGAATCTGATTCCCGATCACGACGATGCGCGACGTGTTCCATTCGCCAACAGTCTTTGGGCGCTGATCGCCCGTCGGCTCAAAGACATCGTAGAGCGAAGCCGTCGAATGCCTCGACAATGGTGCTGCCCCATCATCCTGCAGTTGGTACTCGCAGCCCAGCCAATTGTCGCCATATTTTTGAACGCGGTATTTGACGCCACTGTTCCCTTTTTCTGCAATCCGCCATTCAAAAGACAGCTCAAAATCGCCGATCGAATTGCGAAAGAAAATGTCGCCCCCTCCACCGCCGGTCAAATGCAGGACGCCGTCCTTCAATTCCCACTTGGCTGAATCTATTGGTTGGCCATCGGCCTTCACCCAATTGTTCAGGCCATCGCCCGCAAGCAAATCAATTTGCTGGGCACGGATCAGCGGGCCCGAACCAACGATTAGCACGATGCAAATCAACAACCGAAGACAATTTCGCATGTTCGTTTCGTGAGTTTTTACAAAGAAGATGTTCAAAACATGAACGGTGATTTTAGCGGAATTTAACAGCCGCCGCGGTGGGTCGTTCACATTTGCCAACGACCGGCAGTACCTTTGGCTTTTGATTTGTGCGAAAATTGAAGGATACGAACCCAAACCTCCGGGAGTCATGTGATGGCCTGTATCCACTTGCAACAACTTGTGAAACTGTGTGAAAAGCACGAAATCAAACTTTCCAGTTCGGATCTTATTCGCATGACGTGTTCTCAATGTGGCGAACAGGAGGTCTGCCCCTCAACCCTCATGGAC
>JBEBGH010000078.1:0-18191 GCA_040081565.1 Pirellulaceae bacterium | reverse complement strand
TAAATCGGTTTTTTACATTGTGGCGGCGATCGCGTGAGTTTTTCTCAGGCAAATCCGTAATTTCACGCGGCCTTTCGAGAATCCAGCCGAATCCTCCGATACAGAGAAAATCAATTGATATTTCCACGCGAGAACATTTATGGCGAACAGCATCAACGATTTTTCGTCGGTTGCCGGAATCAACGTCAACGCATTCACTTCTTTGGATCAAACCAACCTCTCGGCAAATTCGTTTCTGCCGATACAGCCTGAAAATCTGGAACAGGCACAACTGGAGCCGAAGGATTTGTTTCCTTTAGTTTTGCGAATGCTTTTCCTGCATGGGGACCAAAGCGGATTCGCCATCTCAAAACAACTTCGATTGCCGTTCTCGTCCCTCTCAAATGTGTTGGCATCCTTGCGAACGAACCAGTTGACCGCCCACAAGAGTTCTGCGTCCAACAACGACTACCTTTACGAATTGACGCCCAAAGGCGCCGAACAAGCCCGTCTGGTACTCGAACGAAGCACTTATTGTGGTGCCGCACCAGTCTCGATCGAGAGCTACAACGACTCGGTATTACGCCAATCCATCAAGAGTTGTCATCCATCAATGGAGTCGATCCAGCGGGCGTTCAAGAATGTCGTGATTTCCAAATTGCTCATGGCACAGTTGGGCCAGGCAATTAACTCCGGGAAAAGCATGTTGCTGTACGGTGCGCCAGGTAACGGCAAAACATTCCTGGCCAAACATATTATTGACTCGATTGATCCTTTCGTCTGGATTCCTCGCGCCTTGAGTTTGGGGGGCGAAGTCATGCGAATTTTCGACCCCTCGCTGCATACTGAAGTTCCGCTGCCAGCCAACGGTTCATTCGATTTCCGGAATCCGATTGATGAGCGTTGGGTCAGGATCAAGCGACCGTTCATGTCGGTCGGCGGTGAATTGACGAGTGATCATTTGGAAGCCACCCTGAATCCTATTACTCGCATTATCGAAGCGCCCATCCATATCAAGAGCAACTGCGGTTGCCTGGCAATCGAGGATTTAGGCCGTCAAAAAATCAGCGTGGCCGAGTTGTTGAATCGCTGGATTGTACCCATGAGCGAAGGGCATGACTTTGTGAATTTACCCACTGGGAGACAAATCAAATTGCCGTTCGATCAACTGTTAATTTTTACTACTAATCTTGACCCGGCGACCTTGTGCGATGAAGCCTTCTTGCGACGACTACCGTACAAGATCGAGGTCTTCGATCCAACCGAACAACAGTTCCGCCAGCTCTTTGAGATGCGCCGCCAACAATGGGGTTTCGAATTCCAATCGGGAATCGTCGATTACCTGATCGAGTACTACTACAAACGGCGCAACAAGCCGTTTCGTTTTTGCCATATTGATGACTTGTTGAATCAGGCCATTGACTTCTGCACGTTCCACAAGATGCCGTTGGTTTTCAACCGTGACATTCTGGAAATTGCCGCGCTCAATTACTTTTCGGGCGGACAATAGAAGTCTGGCTAACTCAACGGGTGCCGGAACTGGGCGAAGCGACTGGATCTTCAACGCGAACGCTGCGATGCGCGAAAAACGTGCGGCCAAATGTGTCAATCGTCTTCACCTCGATTAAATGCACGCCAGCCGCCAATTGCAAAACATCTCCGCGCCATAAATGCGTGGAGTTTACCGGTTTTGTCAACGCAGGTTCATTGGGAACTGGGCTGGCTAAACTCTCCTCGTAGAGTCGCTTGAAAAACGGGTCGACTTCGTCGGCTTTCTTGAGGCTTATCCATTCGCCTTGGCGATCAAAGCGGTAGAAAACTTGAGAACGATCAGACCCATCAAAGACGTTCACATACAGCGGCGTTTCTGCCATTTTTGTCTTTTCAATCACAGCCGGGTATTCGATCCGCATCTGTTTTCCGCGATCCAAACCCGCGGCGACATAGTCGAGAAAGTAGTTTTGTCCATCGAAGGTGATGATGGAGGAACCGTTAGGCGCGCCATCGGCCATCGTCGCATGAGGAATGCCGCGTTCATCTTTCTTTCCCGTCCACCAACTCCCACTGACAGTCACATTGATGATGTGGTGATGAGGCTTGGCACCCTTCCAGCCATCTGCCTCGCTTAAAAATTGATGTTGGTGTAGGTGCAGATGCCCCGAAATTGAAATGCAAAAAGGCCGTTTTTCAATCAGGCGGAAAATACCTGCGGTGTCTGGGTTTGATTTTAGCGGCACGTGCATCATTAACACGACCATTTGCGACTCGGGGCACAACTGCAGGTCCTTTTCCAAAAAAGCCAGTTGTTCCGCACCGAATCCCGGGGCAAACGCCAATTTGCCTTCGGCGTTGGTTCGCCAATCAATGTTGTCCAGCACGACAAAATGGACTTGGCCAAAGTCAAACGAATAAAAACTTGGCCCATAATGTCTCTCAAACGTCTCGTTAATAAACCGGCGCTCGCTGGCGTCAGTATTAATGTCGTGGTTACCGATGACATTGTGCCAGGGAATTCCGATCAGGCCGATGGTTTCATTCAAAGGTTCGAATACATTCAGGTTGTCAAATACGATATCGCCCAAAGACACTCCAAACGCCGCCTTTTCACCGATCAGATCGGCGACGACGTCTTCGGCAATGTAATCAACCTCTTTATCATCACGTGGTTGTGTGTCGCCAAACAGAATCACACGAAAGGTGTTCGGCTCTTCTTGTGCGTACAACGGAAAGTCAATCGATTGTGGCAACGGTCCAGTGGGAGCAACTCCAGGATACATTAGCTTCGGCGAGCCATCTGGTTTATGAATGTAGAAAAACTTTGGCAGGTTTTCGCGACTCAACGGAGTGCGGTAGCCGGACGGCTTGATTACAAAAACGATCGAATCGTTCGTGATCTCGAGTTCATATTCGCCACGCTCGTTGGTCAAGACTATGTCGCGACCGTTTGACACTCGAACACCCTTCATCAGGGTTTCGTTGGCCCCGCACTTTCCGTCTTCGTCAACATCTATGAAAACTCTTCCGCGGGCAATCAGCGGCTTTGCAGGAGTCTGTTGAGCCAAAGTATCAAATTGGCTCAGAGTCACTAGCGCAATGAAGGTGACCAGGCTCTTTGTTCCGTACATTGTCAAGAATTCCTCTAACGTGGTCGGAAACGGGGACACCTTTAAAGGCTACTCGTCCGACAATGCCGTTGCAACTGTACGTTACCGCTTTCCCTGAATTGGAATCGAACGACACCGGCAAAACGTGGAAACCATTGAACGCCAAGAATTCTTAACGTAGACTTGTGAGGAATTACTTGTTGTTTCTTTGCTGGCGGTCATGATCGAATTTAGCGACTCGGATTTGGAAGCATACATTGACGAATCGTTGGATCCCTCCCGGGCTGCCGACCTTGAGTCTGCATTGAAGCGAGACAAAAAGTTGATTGAGCGATTGGCACAAATCAACAGTCGCCGCGATGCGGGCGTGCATACGTTAGGCGAGATTTGGCGACAGAACCAAATCGGCGTTCCAAGTCGAGAACAAATGGTAAGTTATGTCGCCGGGGATCTTCCCGAGGAATTCGTCGACTACATTCATTTCCGTTTGGAAGTCTTGCGATGTCGATACACGAATGCATTACTTGAGGATATTGAAGCTCAAGAACAAACCGGCGAGAAACAAGCCGCAGCGAAACGACGAAAAAAGTACATTGATTCGTCGGCTGGCATTATTCGAAACCGCAAGAAGCTTGATTAGACATTTGACTTTTGGCCTCGTGCAACACCAGCACTTTCCAAAATCAACCGGAATGCATACGATCCATTACCGAAACGTTCACGTCTAACCCCCTGCTAGTTGCCACAGCGCAACTTGTTCATGTCTTCAAAACTTCGTCGGCAAATTGCCTGGAATGCCGCGATGATGATGTATCATCGCGAGGAGTCGGAATACTATCAAGCGAAGATGAAAGCGGCGCGCAGAGTCGTCAAGGGCTGGGTCAAGCCCGCGGATTTGCCGAGCAACTCCGAAATTCGCGACCAAATACAGGCGCTCGCTAGAACGCTGGAAGGTGCCGACCGGGACAAGAACCTGCAGGCCATGCGAGTCGCGGCATTGCGAATGATGATTCTGTGTGAGAACTTTTTCCCGCGACTGATTGGCAGCGTCCTGACCGGTCATGTACGTCACGGCTCTGACATCGACATTCACCTGTTTGCAAACAACGTCGACGCCGTGACGGGACTACTGGAGTATCACGGACTTCGACACGATGTAGAGAAGAAAGTAATCCGTAAAAGTGACGTGGCCCGAATCTACCGGCACGTGCATGTAAAAGACGATTTCGATTTTGAGTTGACCGTTTATCCTTTGGCGGATCGATTGATCATTCCCAAAAGCTCGATTACTGGCAAAGCAATCGAGCGCCTGACATTGCCCGAGTTCAAGCAGTTCATGGCGGCCACTTATCCGGAACTTGATCTGGATGAAGCGGTGTTGGCCTCATCTGAAGCCGTCAATCGTTTTGAAGAATATCGTGGATTGCTTTTGCCATTGGAGAACGTTAAACAGAATCTGCATTTCCATCCAGAAGGCGATGCCCTGTACCATAGTCTGCAGGTCTTTGATTTAGCTTGCAACCTCGTCCCGTATGACGAAGAGTTTCTGCTGGCCGCGTTGCTGCATGATGTCGGCAAAGCAATCGACAACGAAAACCACGTCGCGGCTGGTTTAGTGGCTCTCGAGAGCTTAATTACCGAGCGCACCCAGTGGCTGATTGAGCATCATATGCTGGCCCATCGACTGCATGATCGCAGCATTGGTGCGCGCGCTCGAAAACGCCTCGAAAGTTCCGAGTATTTCGACGATTTGTTGAAGCTCAACGAGTGCGACCGGCTTGGCCGCAAATGTGGTGTTGAGACCACCGACCTGGACGATGCGTTGGATTATGTTCGCGAACTGGACCAGTGGTAGAGGAAAGGGCCTTTCTTCGATTCAATTACGCTGGCCCTTGATTCAACCAACGGACTGATTTAGCCGAAAGCAGCCTGCATTTCGTTCAGGACTTTCTTTTCACTTTCCGAAACGGCAGCCATTCCCAGGAATCCGCCGGCACTCTTCGCAATCTCGTCAGCTCGTGAAAGCACCGTATTCTTGATCTGCAGAAACGCAGCTGGTTCGATCGCGCTCTTTAATGCTTTGATGTATTGCTTCCAGCTGTCCATCAATTCGCGGCTCGGACGATCGTGCAACCAAGCCTGCAACAGCGAATGCGCGGCCGACCCAGAGTCAATGCTGTTGCTGGCAGCGGCTTTCAAAATTGCTTCCTTTTCATTGGTTTGCACCACGCCGTCGGCCCAAGCAACGGCGACCAATGGAATCATAGTCATGGCCACGAGCGATTCAGCGTTGACGCCGATTGCAACCATCGCCTCCAATGCCTTGAAATCCGTTATTCCGGAAACACTGCTGAGGGTCTCTCGAAGTGCTTTGCCTTCCATTTCCTTACGCAACTTCTCCAACAAAATCTTGTTTTGTTCTTGAAAAAAGATTTCTTCCAAAGCGTGACCGCGCTTTTGCAGGGCGTCGTCCATTCTCTCTTAACCTTTCCGTCAGTTGCGAAATTACTTACTCAGGGGGTTGCGGTCCACCCAAAGAACCGCACAGGCTGCGCGAAACTACGCTTCGCGGCTCCTGCGTCGCCATCAGTTTTTCGACTTTCGAATTTTAACAAAATTCGATTTAGCATACAGGGGACGCGTTTTTCGCAGTCCAATGCAGTTTTCGCGGCATCCGGGTAACGACGTTTGTCAGCCGCCTTCGGTGTCAATGAGGTTGTTATGGTTTCTCTCCAGAGCGTTCAAAACGACGAATGCGGAAAATTGGAATCGAAAGTCTGAAAAAGCTACGCGGAACTCACGCCTTCCGCCACCCAATTGGTTTGTAACGACTATACTATTTTGCAGATGTGAGTCGTTGCCACATCTTGATCCCCCATTTTGTTTATTCTGCGCAAAAACACCTATGAAACGATTCGCCCTGATTCTAATTGTCTTGGCACAATTTTTTTTCTGCCAAAGTTTGCATGCTTCCGATTCTGCATTCCGCTTACAGTTGGCCGTGCAACGCCTGAACGCCTGGATGGGAGCAAGTGAGAATGCATCGCGTTGGCGCCAAACTTTGCTGCTGAATCATCTGGAGACTCAAGCGGCCAAAGGCGATCGCGCCGACCTCGCTCAATTAAAAATGGTGCATGAGCGGTTCACTTCGGGAATTCCTGGGTTAGAGCACCCCGCATTTGTCGATGTTCGCAAGGCAATCGAAAAGCACATGGAACTTCTGACTCGTGCTCAAAATGTCGCGATCGAACAATATCTCGCCGGCATCGAGACAAGATTTTCCCCTCCGACCGCGCCAGAAGTCGAAGCGTCGCGCCAGGATAGCCTTTATTTTCTCGAGTTGTTCCAATCGCAACACCTTCCCATCGACGTTGATGGAATGCGAGACATCTTGTTTGAAGAATTGGAACTGGCAGCAACGATCGAGCGGATCAAGCGCGTTGATGTTCAGTCTTTGTTACCGAATCCGAATTTGACGGCCGAACAAGAGGCCGCTCGCCTCGCAAACCGTCGCGACGTAATTCGTCCGCTCGTGGAAGACAATGATCGTTTCAAGAGCAAGACAGTAACGATTCAGGACATCTATTTCAATTCAGCTCACACGTCGCTTGACCGTTTCGTGCGAATCCTGATCAATGCGACGGACAGCAAGTTAAAAGATGTTGTGGAATTCCAAGCCAAGAGTCTCCGCGACGCATATCCGCGACTTGGACTTCCGGGCGAACGGATGGCAAGCGCGAGAATCGCTGCGGTTTTGGGCGCCTTGGAGACCACCTTGCAACATGGAGAATTGATCGCCGCGATTCGACGCAAACATTCATTCCCGAACGCCGAAGTCGAGATCGACTCATCGTTGCTGGAAGGCCGCGCTGGTCAACCAGATTCTCGCACCCAACCGGTCAGCGAAATTATTCTTGGCCGACAAATCAATGGAGTGGCTTACACAAACTCTCGTGCAAAAATCGAATTGCTGGAAGATCCCAATCAAATTGCCGCCAGCATCCATTTGTTGGGAACGTTGCACTCGGACACCTACACGCGTCAGGGTCCCATCACGGCATTTGCCGGTTCCAATGCGCAATTTGATGGCCGCCGTAATTTGTTCGCAAATATCGGTGGTTTTTATTCGAGCGAGCCTTACGTGGCGCTTAACCTCCAGTCGTATTTCAAGAATGTCGATTGCCGTCTGCCCGTAGTGCAAAAAGTGGCTGTGAAACAATATTCGCGGGATAAAGTGCAAAGCGAAGGCATCGGGGCGGCCCGTGCTGAAGCTCGTGTGCATGACGAGTTTCGCGAACGAACCGATGAGGTTCTGGCTGAAGGCCGCAAGAAACTATCCGACCAGTTTGGCGCAATTAACCAGTACGGAAGCCTGATTCCAAATGTCTTCGCCTATACTCGTCCTGACCGGGTCGTGGCGGTCGCACAAAAACACGATTCGATTCATTTAGGCGCCAACACGATGCCGGTTCCCAAGAACATCCCGTCGGAAGTTCGCGTGCGCGTCCACGAATCCATGGTTGTGAATTATGTCGACCCATTGATCGTGGGAAGAACCATGACAAACGGTGAAATCGCTGAGATGATCGAACAGGCCACGGGCGAGAAACTCGAAGGCCTTCAGGAATCAGCGGATCCTGAAGAAAATTGGTCGATTACTTTTGCTCCGGTTCAGCCGTTTCAATTTGAACTTGAAAACAACCGAGCCAAAATTGGAATCATCGGAGACCGATTTACGCAAGCTGATCAGACGGTCCGCACTCGACTTTTGATCAGCATGGTCTTTAAAGTTATCATGTACAAAGGAAGTTATTATCTGATACGCGACGGCAAGATTGCTGTCGATGCTCTGGATAAAGAGCGCCTTGATGCTCGCGGCGTTGCTTTCAAGACGTTTCTTGACAAGAAATTGAACCAAAAGAATGTGCCGGACAAAAAGCCAGACCCGAATTTAGAGCCTAAAGAAGAAATTCCCGGGGCTGTCGATCGGGCACAAGACGAAATCGTTACCGCGCAAGTCGGCGGCTTTCCTCTTCCACCAAATCTGATTCCCGTCGAACAATTGCGAACACCGCAAATCGCCGAAATCGCCCGCCAGTTGCGACTGGTGGAAATGCGGATCGACCAAGGCTGGCTGTACTCGTCTTGGACCCGAACCCAGCCGGGACAAGCATTGGTGGTCGATTTGTCGGCGATTACCCCAATCAACAGTTTGGACGAAATCCAGCCTGACAAAGAACCCGAGAAGGTGACGCCACCCATGCCGGACAACCCTCCTGGCTTGGAATCCAAAGGCGAATAGGAATTGAGTCGGGGTTTCCCTAGCCTGCGCTGAATTCGATTGCGGTCAGGCCGCCAGCATTTGAGAATTACCCCAATTTTCCCACACGTATTGGCATTTTCCTTGCGCCTCGGATTTTCCGGTATACTCAAATCAACTCGCGATTCGGTTGCTGCAATAGCGGTGCTGGCGCGCGACTGTAAATGGCAATTTTCTTTTTTAATAACTGATGTTGACCGTCGTAAGCCACATGATTTAGGTTACTGTGCTGTGCCATGGAGGGCACGGACTGATATTCGCATTTGATCCAGTAGTTCCGGCATTTTGTTACCGCAAAACGCAGGACTACATCGGCAGGAAGTCGTTGGGATCGTGTGATTCAAAGCGTTTGCTGAGCAAACATCCTGTGGCCTCCGACGTTGTTAATGTTCGATTGAGGGGCCAGCTTTGTATTCCGGAATTGACTTCGACATCAAAGAGCGAGTCAAGCAAGCGACGGATATCGTCGATCTCCTTAATAGTTACCTGCAATTGAGGCGACAAGGTGCGATGTTTGTCGCCAATTGCCCGTGGCATGACGACAAACGGCCCAGTTTCCAGATCAATCCCGCCCGCCAAACGTGGACCTGCTGGGTTTGCGGCATTCGAGGCGACGTCTTCAGTTTCGTGATGCGTCGCGAAAACCTGGAGTTCGTGGACGCTCTGAAACTTCTCGCCGATCGCGCAGGAATTCCATTCACCCCCGGCGGCAAGAAGATCGTCAAGGGTTCGCCCGACGATAAACAAATTTTGTACAAGGCGATGGAATGGGCCCAAAATCTCTTCCATGACTGCTTGTCGCATGACGATGAGGCCGACATTGTCCGCAGTTATTTGGCCTCAAGAAATTTATCCTCCGACAGTATCGTTCGTTTCGGTCTCGGCTTTTGCCCACTCGATTCCAATTGGCTCCATGACCGTAGCCGCACGACGCATTTTTCGCTTGAGATTTTGGAGGCCTGCGACTTGCTCGTTAAACGTGAGCAAGGATCTGGTTATTACGAACGGTTTCGCGGACGATTGATGTTTCCTATCAAGGATACGCTGAACCGTACGATCGGCTTTGGTGGACGTGTCGTCCCCGGCGTCTTCACTCAAGGCCAGGAGCCGCCAGCCAAATACGTCAACTCCCGCGAGACGAAACTCTTTTCGAAGAGCGACAATCTCTACGCGCTGAATCTCGCTGCCGAGGAAACCAGCCGAACACGACACTTGACGGTAGTCGAAGGCTACACCGACGTGATTGCGGTGCGTCAGGCCGGCGTCCAGGGCGTGGTCGCTGCTTTGGGAACTGCCATTAACGAACGTCATATTCGCTTGCTGAAACGCTACGCCGATCGTGTGACTTTGCTGCTGGACGGTGATGCCGCGGGAAAGAAACGCGCCAACGAAGTCCTCGACTTTTTCGTCGCCGAATCTTTGGACTTGCGAATTTTGACTTTGCCCGAAGGCCAGGACCCTTGTGATTTCGTCCAGCAACATTCAGGCGCTGAATTACAGAAATTAATTGATGCTGCGCCCGATGCCTTAGAGCATAAAATCCGAAACGAGACTTTCGGAATCGACCTTAGCCGGGACACTCACGCGGCCAATCGCGCTTTGGAGAACATTCTGCAAACGCTGGCAGTCGCTCCGACTTCGTTGGCGAATACCTCGGCCGATGTTTCTCTACGATTCGAGCAACTCCTGGCGCGGCTCGCACGGGAATTTTCGGTCGAGCGGGAGAATCTGAAAAAACGCTTGGCTGCCCTGCGTAGTAAAATCCAGACGTTCGAGAATTCGGGGAATGAAGCTCCGGAAGGGCAGCGTCGTCCCCAACTGGACTTGGCCGAGAAGGAATTGATCGAACTTCTGCTGATCAACCATGTGTTGGTCGACGAGGTCATCGAGACTGTGGAAACCCACGAATTTTCGCCCGGTCCGCTCAAACAAATTTATCAATGCATTTGCGATTCGCATCACGATTCGCTTGACGTCTCGTTCGAAGGTCTATTGTTGATCTTGGAAGACTCAACACTAAAGGATCTCGTGATTCAGTTGGACGAACAGGCGAATGCCAAACAATCCCAAAGCGGGTTCGACTTGCGGTGGCAACTCGACGTCGTGTTGGGAGAGTTTGAGAAACGCCGAAAATCGGCGGGCCATCGCCAGTTGATCGGACGTCTGGAACAAAAACAAATGGATGCTCGGGAAGAGGAAATCGCCTTGACCGAGTTGCTGGAGATTATGCGACAACGCAAGAGCATTTCTGCTCCCACGGAAGGGTAGCGGCTTGAGTTGTTGTGTTGAATTTGGATTTCTAAAGCCAAAACAAATAAAGATGTCAAATCGGCCAGTGGCATTCTGAATGCCGCTCGATGATGTGAAATCTCATTTGTTTTGGTTTGGAGAAGCTTAGGCTTCTCGAGAATCCAGGTTTAGCTGGTTGAATTGCGATCATTAGCGATATGGAAATCGCAGGAGGATTGACGCATGGAAGCGAAAGATCTGGAACTTTCCACCTTACTGGAAAAGGGACGAAAACAGGGGTACCTGACCTATCAAGAGGTCATAAGTTTCTTGCCCGACGTGGCAGCTAGCGGCGAAAAACTGGAAAGCCTGGTTGCGGCTATCGAGGCTGCCGGAATCGAATTGCGTGAAGCGGTTCGCGGGCGTGATTTCAACGATGGTCCTTCCGCTGAAGATCTGGATGATGCCGAACTCGACCTATCCGATCTGAAGATCACCAGCCGTCCACCTCGCCCTGGCGACGATCCGATTCGAACCTACCTCAGCCAGATGGCGGAAGTTCCCTTGCTCGACCGCGATGAAGAAATATCGCTGGCCAAGCGCATAGAAATCGCCCGCAAGCGTTACCGCCGTTCGGTGCTGGGCAACCATTATGCCTTGCGGGCAACCGTCGAAGTCTTGAAACGGGTATTCGCGGGTGACTTGCCCTTCGATCGAACGATCAAAGTCTCACTAACGGAACAGCTCACGAAGGAACAAATCCTCGCGCGAATGCCTTGGCACTTCAAAACCATCGATCATTTGATAAGGTCCAACGAGAATGACTTCCGCTCGTTGATTTCGCGTCGGACCCCGGCCGCTGACAAGACGAAGATTCGTCAACGCTTCATTCGTCGCCGGGCAAAACTGGTTTGCCTCGTCGAAGAATTAAGTTTGCGGTCACGGCGCATCAGCCCGCTGATCCGTCAACTGGAACAGTTTTCTGACCGAATGGGAAAAATTCGCCAGCAACTAAAAACGCTGGCTGACCAACCGCACCTCGCGCCTCGACGCCAGCAATTGCGGAAAGAGCTTTATCAACTCATGTGCGCCTGTCAGGAAAGTCCCGAGAGCTTGGCCATGCGCGCCCAAAAAAGTCGCTCATACTTTCAGGAATTTGAGAACGCAAAACGCCAATTATCAAGCAGTAACTTGCGTTTAGTCGTTTCGATTGCCAAGAAATATCGAAACCGCGGCATGAGTTTTTTGGATTTGATTCAAGAGGGTAACACCGGGCTAATGCGTGCCGTCGACAAATACGAATACCGTCGAGGCTTCAAATTTTCCACCTATGCAACCTGGTGGGTTCGTCAGGCGATCACGCGGGCCATCGCCGACCAGGCACGGACGATCCGAATTCCGGTGCATATGATCGACGTCTTGACGAAACTGCGCAACATTCAAAAAGATTTGTTGCAGACGACGCGTTGTGAACCGACATTCGAAGAAATCGCCATCCGAGCCGAAATGCCGGTGGACGAAGTTCGTCGCGTTATGGAAATCGGTCGCCATCCCATCAGTCTCGATCGCCCGGTTGGCGAAGGCGACGATTGCTGCTTTGGCGAATTCATCGAAGATAACCATTTCGACAGTCCTGTCAGACTCGCCAATAATGAAATCTTGCGCGGAAGAATTAATGATCTCTTGAAAACATTGACGTTTCGCGAACGAGAGATCATCCGCCTGCGCTACGGTCTGGGCGATGGCTACACCTATACCTTGGAAGAGGTGGGACGGATCTTCAAAGTCACCCGTGAACGAGTCCGTCAAATCGAGGCCAAGGCGGTGCGAAAACTGCAGCATCCCGTCCGCTTGAAACAACTGGCGGGTTTTGCCGACCTCGAACCGGCCAACAACTAAGGCATCGCGGAATCGAAGCTGCCCTAAAGACGGCGAGTTTTGCTCGCCGTTTTTTTGTGCGTGTTGCCGCTGACAATTTTGACGGTTGTATCGGATGGCCATCTCGCTTTCCTGCCATTCCAATCTAAATGGAAAGAACTTTTTCGGCAGTGTCGACCTAGGCTTACTTGGTCCATTCTTCGTTTCAAGTTCAAAATGCAGATGTTTCGTACCAAATTTGATCGATATCGACGGGGTGCGGCGGTCGTGGAACTTGCAGTTTCGCTGCCGATCATCATGGTCGTTCTGTTTGGAATTTTAGAAATTTCCAATTCGGTCGCGCTGCGAAAGAGCCTGGTCGTGGCCGCATACGAGGGTTCCTTGGTCGCGATTTTGCCGGGGGCAACCGCCAGCGATGTTCAATCTGTCGTAACTCAGGTCGTTTCCGACCGCGGATTGGACATCGCCCAAATCAATGTAACTCCATCCGATCTGGTAGCGGCTCCGAAGGGAACGCTCATCACGGTTGATGTTGTTGCGGAATATGACGACAACTGCTTGGTATTCTCGGGACTATTCAATTCAGTACCGTTACACGGCACTGCGACCTTTGTCAAAGAGTTTTAGAAAGACATCTCATGCAAGCACAGAATCGAAGGGGAGCCGTGATTGTCTTGGTCGCATTCCTCCTGATGGTCATCTGTATTTTTGGTGCGATGGCCATCAATATTGCCTACATCGATTTGTGCCAGGCAGAGTTGCAGACGGCAACTGACGCCGCAACCCGCGCTGCCGCCAGAACTTTGCAACAAACTGGTAAAATGGACGAAGCGACCAAACAGGCCAAAGCCCTGGCTTCGGCTAACATCGTCGCCGGTGAACCGCTCGTTCTAAAAACCGAAGACGTCGAATTCGGTATCGGCTCGCGAACCAACTCTGTGTCTCGTTATTCATTTGTTGCTGGTGGCACCAAAAATAATGCGGTCAGTGTTCGAGGACGGCGAGATGATGGGTCAGCCTCTGGCCGAGTCCAGTTGTTTTTCGGCAATTTTCTGGGTGTGCAAACGATCGAAAAATCGGCAAACTCCATCGCCACATTGTCCGAATTGGACGTCGTCATTGTACTCGACAAATCGGGCTCGATGGCTTATGAAGCTGACGAAACGATTGACGGCGTTCCAGATAAGGCAGATAACAATGACAACGGAGTGTTGGACGACGACGAATGGTACTTCGGCGATCCACCGCCAATTCCAGGAAGCAGCCGTTGGGAATCGGTCTTAAACGAGACTTCGGAATTCCTCAACAAGTTCAACTCAACTGCAGGGACCGAACGAGTATCGGTCGTGACGTTTTCATCGTCAGCTGCGACTTTAGCGGATTTCACAAGCAGCTACACCGGCCTCATGAATGTTCTGGCAACCGAATCCCCCAATGGAATGACCGCTATTGGAGATGGGATTTCTCAAGGAACCTCGCAGTTCTTGACCTCGCCGAACCATCGGGGCTGGGCCAGCCGCGTAATGATTGTGCTAACTGACGGGCAAAACAACACGGGCATCGATCCTTTGGTAGCGGCACAAAACGCACGAAATCAGGGAATTGTTTTACACACCATCAGCTTCACATCGAACGGTTCCATGCAGACCATGCAAGACATTGCGTCGATTGGAGGCGGTACGTTCAGTTCCGCTCTTAACCAATCCCAATTGGACGCCGCTTTTGAAAAGATCTTTGACTCATTGCCAGTGTTGTTGATCAAGTAGAAGGCGAAGTCCATGAAAAACAATCCGATCCATCATCACAAGCGTCGTGCGGCGGTCTCCGTCGAAGTTGCCTTGTGTTTGCCAATCTTGTTTTTGTTCACTTTTTTCGCTTTTGAGTTTTCGCGGGTTACCTTCCTGCGTCGGGCAATGGATGAGGCGGCCTATACGGCAGCCCGCGAAATAAAGGTCCCTGGCGCGACGGTAGCCGAGGCAATTGCCAAAGTTGATGAAATTCTGAATACAGTCGGCGCAAATTCTTATTCCGTGACAGTGACTCCCACAACCATTACCGACAACACCGAATACGTCACCGTGTCGATTACTGCGGCGATCCAAGACAATATCGTGTTGACCAGCCAATTCTTCAAAGGTCGTTCCTTGACCGCGTCGGCAAAGCTAAAAACCGAGCGCTTTCGCAATTAGCCTTGCGCGACCAAGCCATCCAGCAATCATTGCTTTAGACAATGAACGTTAGCCATCGAAATGCCGCTCATCATGGCGCCGATGATCCCGACAAATCCCTGATCCGTTCCACACAAGAACAAGTTAGAAAGATGCGTTGTACCGTCAAGTTTCTTGTCCGGGGCTCCATAGACTGCACCGTTGTCGTGCCAAGTAAAGCGACGGATCGTAGTCGGCGTGAACATATCCGTATCGACAACGTATGGTCGAAAGTCAGGGATGAAGCGGACGCATGACTCAACCGACCGATCATACCACCGCAATTTCTCGCGTCGGTATTCGGCCTCCGACAGTTTACTCCAACGGTCGTAACTGGCGATGGAAGTCAAGCGAATGATTCCCTCAGGCAGATTGCCTTCTCCGGCTTCGTACAAATAGTTATTGGGTGAACAGATCACGCCGGTCCTCAAATCACACAAATCGCTTTCCGGTGGCCGCCAATCGAAATCGTGCGAATCATTAAAGAACACAATTGTCTCTTCGTAACCTATCTCGGCTGGCTGGCGATCAATGACGGAGATTGATTCGATGAAAGACATTTGCCCGGCGGTGCGGGGGTCCGGTTCGCTGGAATCGTCGCACATCCGCAAGGTTTCGAGATGACCGGCCGACGACAGAATGCGTTTGGCCAATAACGTGCGCCCATCTTCGAGGACGACTCCCAAAGCATGCCCGCTTTCAGTCAGGATTTTGGCTACCCCATGGCGGAGCTTCAATTCACCGCCCAATTCCCGAAATTTCTTGATCAGATTCTTCAGGATCAGGCGAACGCCTTTGTACGGTCGAGAAAAGCCTTCGAGAAATATGCTGCGAAACATGATGCAGAACTGGCCCCAAGCCATGTCGTGTTCTCTCGGGTTGCCATACCACATGAGCGGACACAACAGCATGTTGATCAACAGGCGATCGCCCAGAATTTCTTCCAACCTTTGCCGCGCTGAAATTTCAAAAGCCGCTTGGTCCAGGTCATCATAATCGACGATACTTTCCAGCAGTCTTTGCCAACGATCTCGACAATCAGGAAACGCTTTCGCAACTTCCGAAGTCAACAACTCGATATCGTTGTCAAAAATCAACTCGGTGTCCGGAAACGCGATTCGTGAGCGGCGCTGCGGCGCGAGAGCAAAATCTTCCCACTTGAATCGCAACTGTCTCAAGATCCTGGAAAACGGTCCCTTCTTCGCGCCCTTTTCCGTGAAGTTGGTCACAGCATGCAATCCAACGTCGTAGTCACGGCGATTCATGCGATAGAACGAGTTCAAACCGCCAATCGTGTTATGTTTCTCAAGAATGCAGACGCGTTGATCGTAATAAGCCAGTCGGATTCCAGCCGCGATTCCGCTCATCCCGGCACCAATGATGATGGTGTCGTATTGCGGAACGTTCGCCTGTTCGGGAACATTCTTGCTGGACGGCTGCAGCATTTCTCCCGACGACACTGGGTTCGGCTCCGACGTGCTATCGACTCTCGGCGTCGACGAATCGGACACTTGGGTCGGGACGTTTGTCATAGGTCGATTACTCAAGGCCTGACGCCAAACAAAAGCCGGTATTTGTGGCTGGACTTTCTGCCACAATACATTCCCGGAGAGTAACTGCCAATTGGGAACGAGGCCGGAGAGCGATCAACTGCCGGTTGGGTGCAAAAAAGAATCGGCAAATGCCCGGCTTCGCCAAACGCATTTGACTCAATGCCTATGTTTCCCGTCGCTGATTCTTGGACGCACTGATACGTCAAACGGCAACGTCGGCCATTTTTGGCTCAAGGTATTTGACAGTCGAATTCATCGATGCCAATTGTACGTAGTCTTCTTCGGGAACTTGCACGCGGTATCGTTTTCGCAATTCCATCACGATATCGAGGAAGTCCATGCTGTCCAGTTCCATTTGCTCACGGAAACTGACATTGTCGTCCAGATTGGAAAGATCTTCGTCTGGAGCAATGTCTTCCAGGATTTCGATAATGGCTTGTCGGATTTCTTCTGGTGCCATGCGTTGGCCAACTCCAATTCAAAAAAATTTGGGAACGTGGATCAACTAAACCGCTTTACAATCAGTGCGGAGTTGATTCCCAACATTCCAAACGAGTTGTTTAAAATATAGGTGACGTCGTTTACCTCGCGCGGTTGTCCAACAACCAGACCACGAAGTGCACACTCCTCATCGAGTTCGTCCAGGTTGATTGTAGGGTGAACCACTCGATCGTCAAATGAGGGGAGATTTCCTGCTAATTCTAACGCACCTGCCGCTCCCATTGAATGGCCAATGAAACTTTTGGCATTATTGATCCACGTCTTCTCTGAATTACCAAAAACCTCGCGAACGGCGGCACATTCCAGAATATCGCCGTTAGGGGTTCCCGTCGCATGAGTGCTGACGATATCAATTTGCTCCGCCGCCAGTCCCGCACGCTTTAGTGCTAAACGCATGCACTGGGCCTGGCGTTCGGCGTTTGGCAAAACAAAATCCGTGGCGTCGGTATTGATGCCGTAGCCGACGATTTCGGCAATAATCTTCGCCCCGCGACGTTTTGCATCAGACAGTCGCTCCAAAACATAGATGCAACCGCCTTCGGCGACGACAATCCCATTCCTGTTTTTGTCGAAAGGCCGCGAAGCCTTGGTCGGGTCGTCATGGGTTGCTAACGCTCCTTGGCTGGCAAAACCAGCAAAGATCCCGAAGGTATGAATGCTCTCGGAAACGCCGCCCGCAAATGCCAAATCGACTTCGCCCAACCGCAGCATCTGCAAGCCCTGGATGATCCCAGCGTTCCCGGCCGCGCACGCAGCGCCGATGGTATAGTGCGGCCCCGTAACCCCCATGTTCAAAGCAATTTCGCCAGCCGGATTGTTCGCCACCGTTCGAGGATTGTGGTGATGCGACCAGAATTTTGTGTCGTAATCGAAGGCCTTGATTTGATAGATTTCGCTTTCAGTCTCGACATTGCCGTGTTCCGTAACGCCGATGTAAACGCCAACCCGGTCTTTTTCAGTATTGGCCCAATCGATGCCGCTGCTCTGTAACGCTTCGTTGGCACAGTAAATCCCAACGCTGCCGGCTCGCGTTCCCCGTCGCGCGTCCTTTTTGGACTGATGTCGAGTGACTTCGAAATTGCAGACACCGGCGATGGTCTTGCCAAAATACCGAATCTCATAGGGCCCGACGCCGCTCCGGCCATTCAAGAGGCCCTCGCGCATTTCGGCCAACGAATTTCCGTTGGGCGCGGTTAAGCCAATCCCCGTCATCACAATGCGTTGGGAATCGGGCAAATCAAGTTGGTTGTTCAAAGCAATCATCGCAGAAATAAAACAGGGTGGATTCAATTAAAAAGCTAGACTTTTTTGGGCGATTTGGCAACGACCCGCGGCAATTCCGAACAACGCTTCTCAAAAGAACAGTGCCAGTTCGATCACGTAGGAATTGGGAGTTCAGTTTCCCAAACTTCGAACTAAT
>JBEBGH010000077.1:0-18200 GCA_040081565.1 Pirellulaceae bacterium | reverse complement strand
TGGTCGGTTCAAGCAGTGATCGTGAAACCGGCTACTTAGTATTTATCGAAGCGATGACGGGTATCTTGCCGACAAATCGCCGAGCCTTCCCATTTCATTTGAAATTCGGGTCAGCGGAGCCTTCCCCGAGCGATTCCCGATTTCCCTTGCTAGCACAAACACCCGGCGATTTAGACTTTCAATTTTGAATGCTCTATCCGTTGGAACGGTACTGGGCCAACATTTGACCAATTCCCAACGGCGAGGAAGATGCAAGATGTTGGCCGAGAAACAAGTCGAACATACCCCCGAAGGTATCGGAACTCTCGCCGGCAAACAGTCCGCCATCTTGATCGATGGAAACTGACTGGCGCATTTCCTTCAACATCAATGAAAAAAAGATGCCCTCAAATTGCTCGGCGACTTTTTTCATTGCCTCTTGATCGTTGCCATTTGCAACGTCTGCCAACGCAGCAAATTCTGGAGGCAGCGGCATCATTCCCGTCACGCTGGAAAGATTGTTCATGGTGAATTCCAATTAAATTCTCTTAGTCAATTACCAACTCGGCCTGCAACGAACCTGCGCGCTCGATCTCAAGGAAAATAGAGATGATGTCTTGAGGCGGAACACCGAGTGCATTTAATGCTCTCGCCAAGTCGCTGACAGTCAAGTGTTGTTCCATGACATTGTAGCGCCCGCCCTCCTGAACCACTTGAATTTGCGTCCGAGGAAGCTCAACGGTCCGTCCCTGTGAGAAGGGTGCGGGTTGCGACACGATTGGAGCCTCGCTAGTGGAAACCACTATGTTATCCTTGGCAAACATAACAGTTGAAATTTTTACATTCTCGCCAATGACGATCGTTCCCATTTGACGGCTGATCACGACGCGTGCCGCATTATCTGGATGGACCTTCAGCTCATGGATGTGGGTCAAGAAGGTAATGGGCGAATTTATCAACCCTTTTGGAATTAGTACTTCGACACACCCTGAATCTTGTGCCTCGGCTGACCGAGGAAACATCTTA
Organism: Pirellulaceae bacterium; assembly: GCA_040081565.1. Taxonomy (GTDB): domain Bacteria; phylum Planctomycetota; class Planctomycetia; order Pirellulales; family Pirellulaceae; genus BJ22. Next base: position 17,195 of record JBEBGH010000077.1, on the reverse strand, counting down.
TTGATTTCAGTTGCAATTCTCGCGGCCGTGTTGTGATCTTTGTTTTTCAATAACAAGCGAAATCTATTTCCCTTGAACACGTCGACGTCACAAATCTTTTCTTGCAATTGAGCTTCCACTTTGCCGACCATTGGGTGATTTTTTCCCACGGAACCAGCATTGCCGCCCACGCTGAATCCGTCGACATCCACGGAGCCAGAAACCGTCGCATATTGAACGCCATCCATACCCTTCAAGACAGTAAGTTCCAAGGTACCACCGGCCAAACTCGTTGCATCGTCCATGACTGAGACCTTTGCAAAGATTGTTTCTCCGGGTTTGTAATCTGGAGGTACATTCATGGAAACTGATACGGCAGCGACGTTTTTTGTGGACACATCGACTACCTCAATTCCCGAATTGCGAAGGTGGTTCCTAAAAAAGTGTTTGGTCAGGGCTCCTTTTCCACCGGTGCCGTTTAGGCCAGTAACTAAGCCCATGCCTGAAAGTTGATGAGTGCGAGCTCCTTCCAGAGTCGTAATATCTTTGATGCGCACAGCTTTCGGCGATTTATACAATGCGGAGTCTGCCGACTCAGCGGCTTGAATGTCTTCCGATCTAGGGGCTGGCAACTCTCCAGGCTGTGTTTGAAAACTGGCGGGACGTACCGAGTCATTGGGATTCCAGTTGGCGGCCTGCCTACCGATGAATTGATTCGGCGCAGATGGTGGCGGTAAAGCGCTGGAAGTCGGTGCTGAAAGAGGCACTTGTCCGCGGCATTGGCCAGATAAAGCAAAAAACAGAGCGAAAACGCAGACGGAAACAATCCGAATTGCCCTGTTTATTTGATCACTATTGCCGACTGAGGCCGCTCGGTAACGCATTTTTTTAAAGCCTTGATTGTAAATCACAATAATGAAACTCTTTTTAATGAGGCCAAATTCGATTCAGCTTTTTCCCCAACCAGCCTTGATTGATGAATTTCTGCTCAGCTCCGCCATTGCCCGTGGATTCGTAGCGAATATCCAAGGCGCCGATTTTGGTCGACGAGATCGAGTTGTCCGGCTGGATGTCAATTGCACGTACCACACCCGTCACGATCATCGTTCGTTGATCACCTTCCAGTGAGACCTGGCGAGTGCCGTTGATCAACAGGTTTCCATTCGGGGTGGTGTCCACCACCGTGATCGTGAGCTGATCCAGCAATTGGCGTTCTGACAAAAATTGAGAATTACCATTGAAACGTCTCGAGCCGCTGCTCGCTTGATTGAAATCCATGCCGCCAGCCTTATCGCCAACGATGCCGGAAACGCCGGCGTCCACGGATGCATCGGAGTCGGATTCACTTTGTTTTTGCATCAGACGCTGGTCGCGGTTGTCGACATCTGAACGCTCGTTGACTCGGATGATCAATAAGTCGCCTGGACGCCGAGCTTTGGAGTCAGCAGTCGAATTAATGAGAACAGGATCACGACGCAGCCACATCGAAGATGGCTGGGCGCATGCCACCGAGCGACTATCGAATAAAAAAACGATGAGTGTCAATAAAATTAAACAATTTCTCATGTCATTGACTTCGTTGTTGCGGGATAAAGTTGATTGAAAGTCGTACGAAACAAATTGCAATTGCGAGACACTGGGAAGTTACATTTCGACGATCGCAGTCATCTCGTCGACGATTTTGGCGCGGATTACCCGCTTCGAATCCAGATTGGTAAAGCTGATTACATCGCCAACTCGGCCGTCTTGATCGGCCCGAGCGTTTTTTATCGTCACCGATAGACTGCCTTTTTGTACGGTTAAACGCATCAGCGAATTTCGCTTTACCACGACCGGCAGGGTCTGATTACTCTTTCCACCGACGGACTGTGATTTAACAAGAGAGTATTGCGCAATATCGCTTTGGGCCACTTTCCCGACCGCTTGTTCATAAGACACAAACGCTACCTGGCTGTTCTCCACCGGATGTCGAGACTTAACGACCATCTCCTCGGTCAGCACGGCACCACGCGGGACAAACTCGCGGACGCGAGCGAGATCGCGAAAGATTGTGAACTTGATTTGTGCCTTTGCATTCGTTCGATTTCCGAAAGCATCGAAAATCGTCAGTTCACATGTGCGAACGCCCGTGGGCAGATCAGCCGGAAGCTTCGCCGTAGCGGATAACGAATTCGCATCGAGCGAAGCTTGCGAGACGATCGATTCTAGCGGCGTTACCAACTCAATTTCAACGGAATCTTCACCGCAGCCGTAGGTAACGGCAGCTTGGGCCAAAATGGCTTGCTCAACTCGGGTTTGAAGGATGGCCGCATCGACTTGACGAACGGTCGTAGACCCTGGCAAGACCTTGAACTTTTTGTCGGAGATTCCCGCCAACAATGCACGGAGACGCACTCGATCTGCGGACAAATCGAGAGTCGCGTTCGGACTTGATAGTTCGTCCAGTTCCAAGCCGGCAAGTTTTTGACGGATCGCCGGATCGCCTCCCGTCAGAGTAGCCACGTCCTGAATTCGAATGAGTTTTGACTGAGTTGAAATCGCCGGGGAACGAAACTTGATTTCGACCACTTGGCCAAACAGCTGCGTCGTCAAAACCAGTGTGAATAACAGGAAATTGAAATACTTCATTGCGAGTCCCCCAACGATTATCTCAATAATTGACTGGTATTGGCCAACATTTCATCGCCGGCACGAATCGCCCGGGAATTGATTTCGTAGGCGCGTTGAGCCGTAATCAAGTTGACCATTTCTGCAACGACCTCAACATTGGAGCCCTCAAGAGCCCTTTGCTGCAGCGTGCCCATTCCATTGAGTCCCGGCGTGCTCGCCAACTCTGGACCGGAGGCCGCTGTTTCGCGGAGCAGATTACCACCCAATTGCTCGAGGCCACCCCGGTTAGAAAACCGAAACAGCTGAATCGTGCCAATGAGGGCAGGGGGGGTACTCCCCGTCGAAACTGACACCTCACCCGTTTTGGAAATCTGAATGTCCTGAGCATCTGGCGGAATCGTAATTCCCGGTTCCAAAGCATGACCGGCGCTCGTCACCAATCTGCCTGACGCATCGATATGAAACGATCCATCGCGGGTGTAGGCAAAAGTTCCCCCCGGCATTGCGACCTTGAAAAACCCGTCGCCCTCGATCGCCAGGTGGGTTGGCTGATTAGTCTGAATGGTCGTGCCCTGGTTCCACAGCAGGCTGGTCCCGACAGTCCGCACACCACTCCCGATTTGCAAGCCAATTGGCGCCATTTGACCGTCGGAAGTTGGAGCACCCGGTTTCTTCGAAACATCGTACATGATGTCGGCGAATTCGACGTGACTTCGTTTAAATCCGGTTGTATTGACGTTTGCAAGATTATTGGCAGTATTGTCGATCAACAATTCCTGAGCACGCATTCCGGTTGCGCTTGAGAAAAAGGCTTTGAGCATATCTGGGTTTGCCTTTGCAAAATGAACTGGGTCAACTACTAACTACGTGTATTTTCCTGAACCGAATCGGAGATCATTCGCATGGCGCGCTGGGCCGCCTCGAAATGTCGAGAACCGGTGATCAGAGCTATGAGTTCGGTCAATGGATTTACGTTGGACAGCTCTCGCGCCCCCTGCACGATCGACGCATCGCTTTCAGACTTTGCGGTCGCCTGTCCGATGCGAAAGAGCGTTTGATTAACGGACTCTAGTTTTTTATTATCTTCGAAGCTAATGATCCCGAGCTTGCCAAGCGTTTGTCCATTGCTGGAGAGGGTGCCGTCGCTACCGATATTGAGACCCGATTCAATTCCATCGAAGGTCACCGGACTGTTGCTGGAATCCAACACAGGGAATCCGTCCGCGTTCTCGAGTTGTTTGGTGTCGGCATTCAGAAACAATACGCCGCTGCGCGAGTACATAACACCCGCTTGGCTCTCAAACGCAAAAAAGCCGTCGCCCTTGATTGCAACGTCCAGCTTTCGCCCCGTTTCCATCAGCCTGCCAGCAGTAAAATCAGCCGTTGGCGCGCCAGCTGTCATTCCCGGTCTCGCTTCGGTCCCATCTTCCACATCTAATTGTTCAGCAAACTTCATAAGCATCCGGCGGTGTCCCGGTGTATTCATGTGGGCCAAATTAGAAGCGGTCACTTCATGCTGTCTACTAAGTGCTTCCATCGCGCTGGCACAGCTCTGAAGTCCATTGAGCATTTTGTTGCACCTTATGCGAACGATGATGGGAAGACGTACACGTTTAAGACATCGGAAGATTCCCACTGCGCGTTAAAGAATTCCAATTATTCCAATTAGTGGGGCAGCCAGCACCACGCTCGCTGTCGCCTTCGCTATTGTTAAACTTTGCGGGTTAGGCTAATTATCCGGCCGGTCGGAAGCCGATATTGACCGACGAGACTCCACTTTTTGCAAGTGGATTCGTTGGTTTTGATGTGCGTAGATAGGGACCAATATGGCAGCTGACGAAAAAGAAGAAGGTTCGCAAAAGGGCTCCACTGGCAAACTGATAATGTGGCTAGTTGTAGCTGTCGTAGCAGTCGGTGGTGGCTTTGCGACTCCACTGGTCGTGGCCAAAATTGGCGCGCCAGCAGCCGACGGCCATTCCGAAGACACTGAGCACGCAAAAGCTAGCGGTCATGGAAAACCAAGCGGCCAATCAAAAGCCAGCGGGCATGGAAAAAAAGACTCGCATGGCGGCGGACATGGCAGCGCTAGTACCGGGAGCCATTCCAACGAGGAAACTGCATACATCGACTTCCCCGAACTCGTCGCAGTATTGGGGAAATCAAAATTCAGCCGCTACTTGAAAATCGATATTTCGCTGCAGGTGGCCTCAAAACATCAGGCAGAAGTTGAAGAGAAAATGACCCATCGCTCGGCAGTTCTCCGGAATCGAATTATCTCGCACATCGCGGAAATCACGGAAGAAGATCTGGCCGGTCAGCATGGATACAACCAGTTGCGGCGAGAGATCCATGGCTTCTTCAATGAATTGCTGTTCGAGGATGGCATTGAAAGAATTCAAGACGTCCTCTTTCGCGAGTTCCAGGTTCAATGACAAAAACCGACTATCCCGTTTATGATTTCTTGACCGCCAGCCGCGTGGAACGACCGCTCGCGTCTGCTCTCAAGAACTGGATGTCGAAGTTCTGTAAAAGTTTTGCCGACCACTGGCGGGCATTTGCCACTAGCCAGCTCCAATCCTCGCCCATGCTGATTAACGCGATGAGTTTCGAGGAGGCGAAGGCGAAAATCTCACGCAACTCGATCGGGGTACCAATCAGCATCAACAATGATTCCGTTCAAGGGATGATCGTCACCGAACGAGCAGACATTATTATCTTGATGATGGACATTCTGGTCCAGGCCCTGAACGAAAGGCCTGTAGATCGTGAATTGACTTCCATCGAAATGTCGATGTGCCGTCTGTTTCTCGAACACTCCGTCTCGGGATTCGCGGAGGCCTGGCCGGACAAAGACAGCATGCCAATCAAGATGGACGAACTGGATTCCCAGCCGAATCGGAGCCGCCTGTTTCAGCCGAACAAGGAAGTCATCGTAACGGGATTCGAATTTCGCACTGCCAATGCCCAACAAACGGGACCGGCAAAATTCCTGTGGATTCTGGCCAAAGACGAATTGAAATCGCTGCTGGGCGTCAAAGCGAAAAACGTCGTCGCTCCCGATAATCTGCGAATTGATCCAGCAAATATCGATCAACTGATGGTTGAACTCACGGTCCATTTGGGTTCAACCGAATTACCGATGAATCGACTTTTCGAACTGGCACCCGGTGACATCGTGCGATTCGATCAACCGATTCATCAACCCTTAACCTTGCTCGTCAACAATAGTCCGAAAATGCGAGCTTGGCCAGGCTGCGTGGGCGACAAACAATCCTTGATGATCGAGTCCAATCTCTAGGCAATTGGATTGAAGCTTTCAACTTAACGAGTCAATGACTAAACGAATTTAACACAATACGTCGGTTTTTTCAGGATGAATTCTCAATGGAAACTAATACATCGCTCGAAGCTCAGCCCGGAACGTCGGCCGAAAAATCGTACGATGCTTCCGAACATCCAATGGCCGAACAACTTGGCAACTTGACGGTTCAGTCACCCCAGTTTCAAACTTTTAACAGCGGCGCACTTGGTGAAGGAGCTGCGAAAGAAATTAGTCGCTTCGCAGATATCAAAGTCATCGTCAGTGCCGAACTCGGCCGAGCCAATATTCCCCTCGAACAATTGCTTTCGCTGGGCAAAGGCTCAGTAGTGGAATTAGACCGGTCAATCGATAGTCCGATTGAACTCGTCGCCCAGGGGATTCCTTTGGCCAAAGCTGAAGTTGTGATCGTCAATGACTGCTTTGCCGTCCGCATTTTGGAAGTCTATCCCCGCCGTCGCCGTGGAGAAGATCTCTCGCAAGAAACAAATAAGTAAATTGTCTTTCCAAATTGGCAGCCACATGTTCCAACGCTTACTCAATATCGCTTGCGGAATCGGATGCCTGCTTTGCCTGGGGCTGAACACTGTCGTTGCCCGTCAAGATAATTCTGCCAATCCGTTGCGAAGAAGCACTCCATTAGTCACTCGAGCCAGTGAAAATACCCCAACTCAGTCGGCGGCTCAATCGAGCAAAGAGCAAACGAATGATGAACCCGAGGTCGATGCGACTCAGGCGCTAAAGATAGAAGCACTCACTCGACTTTATCCCACCAGACGTGAATGCGATTTGTCGGAGGTCATTCCACCAACGACACCGCCAAAATCAAATCGACGAGTCATTCCAATCCAAAAGCCAGTCTTTCCGAACTACGTGACACCGGCTAAGTTCCCCGCTCGGGACACCGAGACCAGTCAAACCCCGTTCGATACAACTACCAAACCTATTTACGACCCCAATTTCGCGACCACGACCTACAACGCAGAATCTGAATCACCTGCAGAGCGCAAGCTAACTGAAGAACGTGAATTTCCAGCTGACCTACCAACGCACGACCAAGGAAAAGAACGCGGAGTCGAATCAGCCATCGTCGAGCCGATCGAATCTTCTGAAACCCAGTCCGACGACGGACCGGTCGCTCGCACGATCACTCTCGGTGAATTTCTCGATTCGCCTGAAAAAATCAAAGAGGAACGTCAAGACAATGTCCGATCACCAGAGTTGAAGATCAACGGTCGCGACCCAATCGCCAACGATGAACTCCCTTTCGCGGGTAGTTCAAATGACTTTGTTGAGACTCTTCAGAAGATCGCCACAAGCACTTGTCTGGTCTTGATTTTGGGCGTCGGTTTTATACTTGTCGCCAAACGCTTCTCATTTGGCAAATCTGCAGTCGCAAAGTCCCGCACTGGGAAAGCCCGAGCCGCCGAAGCCCCTTTGAATTTTCGCGTGGTCGGCCATTTTAAACTCGGTGCCAAATCCAGCCTGCAAATCATTGAGGTTGGCGATCAAAAATTCCTAATTGCCAATGACTCGACCGGAATCAAGTCCGTGGTCCCGATTGGAACACCCTTCGTTAATACGCTGGATGATCTTGCCATCGCCATGAGCGAGAAAGCAAATGACGAACGCGACGAAACCGTAACTTACACGCCCGCCGCGAAGTTCCAGTCCATCGAGAACCTCCGAGGAAAACGCGCCAGTTCGGCGAACACAGCGACCGGGCAAGACTCGCAGAACAAAACAAACACTGACGTCGAAGAGGAAATGAGGCGTCAACTCGCAGAGCTTCTGGGAGGACAGGCGTTCAAGGATGTATTTTATGAACAAACCAAAACGGTAACCTAACCAATTATTTCGAGTGAAAGGTTGGCAGGGAGGCCACCATGCGTTTTGAATTCTTGATCGCACAAGCCGAAACGGTGAGGTTCGACCCTTCGGGGTTTGAGCACCTCGCCCCACCATTGCAGGTTGCACTCTTCCTGGGAGCAATGAGCTTTTTGGCGGCCGCGTTGATCAGCTTGACCGCATTTACTCGGATCATCATTGTACTTTCCTTCGTCCGACGAGCGCTGACGACGAATGAAATCCCTCCCAACCAGGTGATTCTGGGTCTGAGTTTGTTTCTTACAATCTTCGTCATGGCTCCGACATTCACTGCCATCTATGAAAATGGCGTTCAGCCATATCTCGTGGCGCAGCAAAAGGAAGTTCCTGACAAGGACATCCTGTCGGTGATGGAGGTCGCATCTCGCGAATTCCATGCGTTCATGATTGTGCATACTCGCAAAGCCGATTTGGCGTTGTTTGTTGAACTTTCGAAAACTCCAACGTCGATCACGTTGGAAGAAGTTCCCATGAAGGTTTTGATTCCGGCATTCATCATCAGCGAACTCAAGACGGCGTTCATCATGGGGTTCTGCATTTACATTCCATTTCTATTGATAGATTTGGTCATTTCAACAGTTCTGATGTCGCTGGGGATGATGATGATGCCCCCGGTCGTCGTCTCGACACCCTGTAAACTCATGCTGTTTGTCTTGGTTGATGGATGGCACATGATTTCCAGTGCTCTCGTTGTAAGTTTTGGGGGTTAGCGAATGACCGGAACTGCGACGCAGACAAATTTCAGTTTTATCCAGCGTAGCGACACCTGGTTGTCCATCGCCGTTCTGGCAACCATGGCAGTGTTATTGGTGCCACTGCCGACATTTTTGCTGGATATGTTCCTGGCCATGAACCTGGCGTCGGCAATCCTCTTGCTCTTGGTGACGATGGGCGCCAAGCGGCCGTTGGATGTTTCGGTATTTCCATCATTGCTTTTGATGATGACATTGTTTCGCCTGTCGTTGAACGTGGCCACGACACGTCTCATCCTGATGGACGGAGATGCGGGGAAGATCGTTCAGACTTTTGGTGAATTGGTGGTCGGCGGAAACTTGATTGTCGGTGCCGTGATCTTTTTGATCCTGGTTACCATTCAATTCATCGTGATCACGAAAGGTGCCACGCGGATTTCGGAAGTAAACGCCCGCTTCACGCTGGATTCGATGCCGGGCAAACAAATGGCGATTGACTCCGAACTCAACGTCGGAGCGATCAATGATCAACAGGCAAAACTTAGACGTAAGGAACTCGCGGCTGAGGCCGAATTTTACGGAGCGATGGACGGTGCCAGCAAATACGTTCGTGGGGACGCAATCGCCGGCTTGGTCATCATGATTGTCAACCTGATTGGTGGAGTGATACTCGGTAGCACTCGTGGCATGGGAATCGCCGAAGCATTTCAGCTGTACTCGATTCTTACAATCGGCGATGGATTGGCCTCTCAAATTCCCGCGCTGATCATCGCCACCAGTGCCGGTATGCTGGTTACGAAGTCATCCTCGGAATCGAACTTGGGTGAGGAAATCAGTGCGCAAGCAATGCTGGGGCACCGAGCTTTATTCACCGGTGGGTTGATCCTGATCATCGTTGCCTTTGTACCCGGCCTGCCCAAAATACCTTTCTTCCTGTTGGCAACGGTTTTGTTCGCGATTGTTGCCCGAGCGAAACGTAAGGAAAAACAGACCCAATTGGATGTCCTGGCTGAGAAACAGGCTGCGAATCCGGCTTCTGGAGCCGCACCGGAAGAAAACAATCTGACGCTTTTTTTGCAACACGATCGCATCATCGTCGAGATTGGTGCCGGAATTATCTTTCTGGTGGAGCCGGAAAAGGGACGCGGAATGACGGAGCGAATCAAGTCCTTGCGAAAAGATATTGGCGAACAGTGGGGCTATTGGGTTCCCAATGTACGCATTCGCGACAGCTTGCAACTTGATACAACCGAATACCGCTTCATCATCGCCGGACGAGAAGTGGGAAGGGGGAAAATTAATCCCAACGAATATTTGGCGATCAATCCTGGTGGTGTCGACATCGTCATCCCTGGAACTTCCACGAAGGACCCGGCTTTCGGCTTGCCGGCAAAATGGGTTGATGAATCAAATCGTCGGCGCGCCGAGATTTCAGGTTTGACGGTCGTCGATTCACCAACGGTCCTGATTACCCATTTGGGTGAATGCCTGAAAAAACACGCTCACGAACTGCTGAGCCGCGAAGACATGCAAAAAATGCTCGACAAGCTGAAAGAACATGCACCAACCGTCGTTGCTGACATCAAGCCCGACACGGTTCGACTTGGCGTCTTGCATCAAATCCTCGTGAATCTGCTGCAAGAATCGGTCTCGATTGCTTCGTTCGAACGAATCGTGGAGTCCGCAATCCACCATGGCACTCAAATCAAGTCGTTGCCAGAACTGGTTGAGCGAGTTCGCCAGGATATTGGGGCAGTCATTGTCGATCGCTTCCGCGATGCCGCGGGAAGAGTCCGGGTCATTTTGCTGGAGCCAAAACTGCAACACGCATTCCGCGAAAACTTGAGCGGCGACATGATTGCATTTCAACCGGCGCAGCTTGAGCGGTTGGTGGAGAAATATCAGCAGGCATGGGATATGGCTTCGATGAAGAACGAGCCGGCCGCCGCATTGGTTGATTCTTCGATTCGCCGCGCCCTGCGAATGACCACTCAGCGGTCGTTGCCGTCTGTTTCCTTCGTCGCCTTTAATGAGATACCGATTGATTTGCTCATCGAACCGGTCGCCATCATTCGATATCAAGATGTATTCCTGGATCAGTCCGCAGCACATACTGCTAGCGAAGCGGACCCGAACTTCAAGAAAACTCGAGCCCCTAGCAGCGCATGACAAAACGCCAATCAAAACCTGGCAGGAAAGAAAAACGGCGAGCCCCGATAGGCACCGTCGCAGGATTGCTGACAGCCTTTGGCGTAACGCTGATTGGGGTGGTCGTGGGTTTGGACCCGCATGTCATTTTGTGGAGGGCGGTTGCGTCTGGCGTGTTAATTGGATTTTTGATTTCCTTTGGAATGAGTGTGATTCATGTCGCAAATACGACTCGCTCTAGAAACGGATTTTCTCGGCGACGAAACTCGACTTAAGCGAGGGTGCTTCGCAAAGCATCCCGTCAAACATTCTTTGACCAATAACTAATGAACAAAAACATTGAAACGGCAACTCGAGCGTATCAACAACTGTCGGCGACGAAGAATCCCGACCAGTTGATCCTCGACAACATCGACTACGTACGCAAGATTTTGAGTACGTTGACTGTTGGTCTGCCGGAATACTGCGATAAAGAAAGTCTGGAGCAGGCGGGCATGGTCGGCTTGATTGAAACGGCCAAGTCGTTTGATCCGACGCGCGGCGTCCAATTCCGCACTTACGCCTTCCCTCGAATCCGTGGAGCTATCATCGACGAGATGAGAAAGAACTCCATGATTCCTCAAAAGACGATGGAACTCATTGCTGACGTGAAAAAGGCTTATGAAACTCTGGAGGGACCTGTGACCCCCGAGATGCTTGCCAAAAAATTGAGCATGCCGCTGGAACGGGTGTTGGAAGTCCTGGAAGCAATGCGGTTCATGCAACCGCAAAGCTGGAGCGACCTGCAATGCCATATCCATTCCAGCTGGAAAGACAACCCCGACGCACCCGAGGCCGAATTGGAAGCCGCCGAGCTTAAAACCTTGCTGGCCAACTGCATTGAAAAACTACCGGAACGTGAGCGACTGGTCTTAACGCTGTATTACACAGAAGACTTGACATTGGCCGAAATCGGAGAGGTCATCGGAATTACAGAGTCGCGAGTTTCCCGAATCCTGGCGAGCGCGAAATTTCGATTGAAGGAGATTTTCGAAAATGCAAGCGAGTAACTTTATCCCCGCGTTGCAGGCCGCAGCGACGACGCACTTGCATAAAGTGACGATCGGCCCCAAGACCGAATTGCCAACGAACATCAAACTGCACAAATGCGGAGAAACCATCGAGGCCATCGAAATCCGCTGTGCTTGCGGTGAAATCATCATCATCCAATGCGAGTACGGGTCGTCAGCCCAATGAAAAAAACATTCCAGCGTGAACAATCTGCCTCAATTCACATCCGCGGCATTCTAATCGTTGGCTGCGCGATTCTGATTTATTGTAGCAAGCCGGCTTTTGTTTCCGCGCAGGGACACTCAACTCATCCCACTAATAAAATTGTGACTCCCGGTGAATGGTTGAGAGGCACTTTCAAAAAGTCTCCGGCAACAGCTCCTGCCGGGAAAAAGTCAGCACAGCCTGGCCAATTGAAAGTTATCGATCGCGAGACCGCGCAACGCATGGCGATGCAAAACAAGCCGTTGCAAGACCCGACCAACCGCTCGTGGCAGACTCGTTCCAATGCCACAGCTGGGTCGCAACCGATTCGCGAGGAACCTGAGAATTCACCATCGGACGTCCAGACCGCAGCGTACCAACAACCGCAGCGTCGGGTCTATAACACGCCGCCCTATAATCCCAACCATGTGGTCACGGATGCTCACGGCTATCCATCGGCCGGCAATCCAATGCGACACGGCCAGCCGGACTCGTACGGACAAGAATATTATCCGCAAAATCCCGGGATGGCCCCCGACATTTACCAACAAACGCCGAACCAAGAACCGCAAATCCAACAACCGCACCAACAACATCCCCAGTATCAGCAACCGCAGCTGCTGCCAGAAAACGCGCCAAATGGTTCTGGTATGATCCGACCCGACGCGCTGCCGCCAACTCATAACTATCAAACGGATTCGGAACAGGCCTGGTCTGGTTCCGCTATTTCCTCAGCTCCGGCTGAACCGATTCAACAAGAAAATTCAGGGAACCCTGAGACCTATGCACCAGCCGCAGTTGGACCTACCAGTCAAGGCTATTTGCAAGACGGCCCCGTGTTTCATGGCCGGCACTTAAACGCGAGTCAGCTCACGGCGACGGAGCGTGCCATGAGACTTCAGAGCGAGAATATTCGTCTCCAAGACTCCGCAACTCGGAAACAACAGGAACTCCTGACGAAGAGTCGCGAATTGGCGGACTTGCAATTGATCATTGAGCAGAAGAGCGAAGAACAGCGACAGGCTTTGGATCGAATCGCTGCCCTTAATCGCGAAGTGACTCGCCTCAATAGCGAATTGAATCGCCAAATTGAATTGCGTTTGGCAATGGAAAAGCGGATGAATGACCAACTGCAGTCGATCGAAACGATGCTAGATGGTGTCTTGATGAAATCAATGTCAGAATCGCGACCGACCGCCGATCGATAATGACAGGCCAAACCAACTAATTGGAAAGTCCTTTGGTTCGAGCATGATATCGAAGCTTCAAATAATTTCTTCGAAACTCCTCGCGTGTTTTTTTGCGATGGCCTGCCTACTCACGGTCAGTATCGGTTGTCAGACCTTTTGTCATCCGGATTGGCGCACTAAATTGGCCGAATTGCCCCGCTTGGGAATCGTGCGAAAAGCCCGTTCCCAACAGTTCTGCGAGGCAAGAAAGTATAGCCTGTTTGTTGCACCGGACTTTTCACAAGTCGCCCCGCGTCGAGTAGTAATCATTCCTACCGGAATGGAGGCGGGTGGTTTTCAGGCTCCTTTCAAATTTGCCGAGATCCTTGCCGATTCGATTCGTGGCTGCGGCTTGTGTGAGGTTTTTGTACCCAATTCTGTCGATTGCCGACTCAATATCGATCATTTGCTGGCCGGTCAGTTCGAAGAGCGTGATATCTCTAGGCTCGCTCATGATTATCAATGTGATGCCGTGTTGTTTCTCAGAGTCAACAGCCTAAAGGCCTTCCCACCATTACAGACCAGCATCACCACTGCGCTGGTCGACGCAAATGAATCCGTCGTCGTTTTCGCGATGGACGGCAATTGGGACATCAACGATCGAGAAATCCGGGAAAGTTTCGAGCAGTTTAATTCGGTAGCCAATCCGAACCAGAATGAGTCCGAATTTGCCTTGCAAATGCGATCCCCAAATCGCTTATTTCACTTTGTTGCCCACCAAACGACACAGGCTTGGCAAGAAGCCAAATCGACTGGCTTTTAAGCAAGCACCTTCTCTGCTGGCATCGTCACACAAAATTCTACGCATTCTTATAGACGATTTTCTGCGTCTCTTTTTGCGCGCAGGGGTTATCTGAGCTTCCCCGGAAAAGACAGGCTCAAGTGCGTAACCGGCATAACCGATACAAATTCACATGTCAATTCAAATCTCTCAATCACAGGTTCTCCGCAACGCGCTGGAGTTTGCCAGCCAGAATCATCGAGTCATTAGCCAGAACATGGCTAATCTCAATACGCCTGGTTATCAATCGTTGGAGTTGTTGGCTGAACAGCTCGCCACGGGCGCGAGCCAACACCTCGCTGAATTCCAAACCAAGCCGGTTGAGGGGTTACAAGAACGTCCGAATGGCAACAACGTAGACTTGGACACCGAGATGTCTAATATGCGGCGAAACGATTTGGTTTACCAGACTTTGACGCAGCTGTTGGGAGCGAAAGTGGATATGCTCAAAACGGCAATCAAAGGCTGATTTCAGGCGATCATTAAGCCGTCAATGAACAAGAAAGTAAACTACGATGCTCTCAAACATCTTTTCGAGCGCGAATATCAGCGCCTCGGGCATGTCGGCGGAACGCCAGCGGATGGAGGTTATCGCCAACAACATTGCCAATGCGAATTCAACCCAATCCAGTGAAGGTGGGCCGTATCGCCGCCAACAATTGATTTTCGCTGCGGCACTCGATAATTCGGCAGCGTCAAATTCTACTGGTTTTCGTGGCGTCGAGGTTGTCGGCCAGGTTGCCGACGACTCGGAACTTCCCGAAGTCTATATCCCAGGCCATGAACACGCGGACCCAGTGACAGGCATGGTGACGATGCCAAATGTCCAAATTCCAAATGAAATGGTCGATCTGATCACTGCCTCTCGATCATACGAGGCAAATCTGAAAGCGATGACCACTTTCAAAGAGATGGTCGAACAAACCCTGCGCCTGCTGCGCGGAGGTGTCTAGTGATTCCAATCTCGCCCAGCCTTCCTATCGGTACTTCGGGTTCCATTCAATCGTTGACCAGCAGCGCGCCCGCCAGCACAGGCAACGCCAACAAATTGGCCGGTTCGGATAACTTCGGCGACCTGTTGCAAAACTTTGTCAAAAGCACCAACCAAGATCAAAATGCTGCGGACTCGATCATCGAAGCCTTTGCGACCGGCAAGACAGACAATATTCAACAGGTTGTGCTGGCGATGACCAATGCGGATTTGTCGTTCAAGTTCTTCATGGAAATTCGCAACAAAGTCATCGATTCGTACAACGAGCTGATGCGGATGCAATTTTGAACCGTCATCAGTCAAGGAAATAGGCGATGGAAACCATCAAGACAATTCTTGATCAATCGCTAGTAATCTGGAAGGAATCGACTGGTGCCGGCCGGGTCGGGATCATTTTGCTCCTGCTGATTGCTGTCGGGGCCATCGTTGGAGTTGGCTACTGGTCCTCCATGCCAGATTACGTCACGCTTGCCGCCGACCTGGACCAGGACAAGTCGTCGAAGTTAATTGCCGGACTGGATCAGGATAACATCGCCTTCCGCATCAAGGGCGCACGAATCATCCAGGTCGATAAACGACAACTCGACCGAGCCTATGCTGTCGCTCAACAGGTGGGCGTGGGTGGCGATCAGTTGAAGATGGAAACCATTTATCCCTGGATGGATCCCGTGACGCAACATCAGGCCGACGTTCGGAACAAGGAACGCAACCTCACTCAATCCCTCAAAAAGTACTCGGCCATTGAATCCGCTACGGTTCTTTTAAGTATTCCAGAACCACAACCGTTTTTGCGGCAGTCGGCCTCACCCTCTGCTTCTGTCCTCTTGAAACTCGCTCCAAATAAACAATTCAATGAGGGACACGCGGTGGCGATTGCAAAAATGGTTGCCGGTTCCGTAAACGGTCTGCGACCCGAACAGGTTGTGATTACGGACACCTCGAACAATATCTATTCCATTGACGAGTCGCTGGCGCAATTGAGTAAACAGGAACAATTCCGAGTCTCGCGCGAGGAAGAAAACAGAACCAAGATCCAGTCTGTGCTGACGCCAATCTTTGGGCCTACAAATGTCGAAGTGCAAGTGTCGATGGATTTCACTTTTCCTGATTCGACAACAACGTCAACCGAATTTGATCCAGACAAAAAAGTCGCTTATGACGAAGTCGTCGAGTCGACGACAACCACCCAGGAATCACCAATTTCAGGCGGAACGGCGACATCGGGCGGGAGTTCCGCAGGAAAGAGCAACCCCAAGAAACCCGGAAATAAATCAGAAATCAGAAACTCAAAATACGAGGTCCAAAAGACAGTTCGGACAGAAGTCGCCAAGACTCCCGTGCTGAACGACATGTCGATTTCCGTCGTCATCAATACCGGAACTGGGAAAGCCAAGAGGGAATTCACAGAAGCCCAAAAGGAGAAAATTGCAAGTACGATTAAGAACTCTGTCAACTTTAAAGAGGAATGGTCAGACAACTTCTCGCTTGATTTTTCTAGTTTCGAAGTTAAAGCACCGTTTGAAGCGGTTCCCCAATCAACCTTCCCTTGGGAACAGCTGTTCTCCGCGCTCAAGATGCTGTCACTGGGCATCGCAGCCGTGGTCGCTCTGCTCTTCGGTCTGAAAACGCTCAAGAGCTTTCAACCAGCCACAACGACACCCGATGTTTCAAAACTGCTGTCTTCTGACCGTAAATCCCAAGTTATGGAACTGAGCGAATTGGTTAAACAGAATCCAGAGGTGTTCTCGAAAATCGTCGCCTCCTGGGCTAACGAGAATCAGCCTTCCACAAACAAGTCTGATAAGAAAGCAGCATAAGCGAGAAAATCATGCTTTCTTTTACTTCTGATGAACGGTTGGCGATTCTCCTGAGCGTTATGGGTGGTGAGGTCGCGGAATCGGCTTTCAGCTCAATGAATCCAACTCGAGCCATTTTTGTCAAAAGGCTCTTTGACGACTTTAATGCCGATCCACCATTGCCCGAAGAAATCGAAAATGTCGTCGGTGACTTTTTCCAGTACTTTCAAACGGCTGTCGAAAAAACAGTAGCAGCAGAAGGCTCCAAATCCGATTCGGGAAAATCATTTGGCGACAAAACTGCCGAAAGTCGTTATTTCCCGAAGATCACACCCAGCAATAACCCGGTCGCCGATCTCAATCGCTTGGACCCATTCCAAATCGCCGAGGCTATCGGCGAGGATCACCCTAAAACCGTTGCTCTCGTATTGCGAAAAATCGACGTCCGGCAGGCGGCAAAAGTTATCGAGCTTTTTAATCCTGAAGTTCGCTCGGAAGCGGTCGTTTAC
>JBEBGH010000364.1:0-5119 GCA_040081565.1 Pirellulaceae bacterium | reverse complement strand
GTGTTGGCCCTTTTCAAGAACCGACGTTCCATGTTTCCGTTTGCCGGTCGTTTTCAGCGTTTGCGAAAAGCAATCAATTGTCTCCACGTTTTCAGAATCATCGAGCCAAATCTTGACCATGCCATAGTCACGCGCTTGGGTCAGGTTGTAGGCGACCGAGTACTTCCTGGTTTCCGGAACCGAAAAACTTAGCGTAATGCGCTCACCTTCTTTGCCTTCCCTCCACCACAATTGATGATCTCCGCTCCAGGCGAAATCATTTTGTGGAGGCAAATGCTGATCCGAAACGTTTTTATTCTCAAGGTCTGCTCGAAGCGATTCCCCCTCAATCATGTGCGTTGCCGAAGAAATATTCGTTTTTGTCCGCGCGAGCCCAATCGCGGTTGCGAGAATTTGCTGCAGGCGAGTCACGTCACAGCGGCGCAACGATTCGTTCCATGAAACAAAATCCGAGTCAACGCGTTCGCGAATCGACTGCAATTCTTCAATTCCCGACGCAATTTTCTGATCCATGTCCAGCAAGACGGTTTGGCGGCGACTACTTTGGAGAAAACCGGACAGAGCGTAATAATCTTCGGTAGAAATCGCGTCAAATTTGTGATCATGACAACGCGCACAGGCGACGGTTAAACCCAGAAAGGTCTTGGTCATGACATCAATTTGGTTGTCAATATGGCCTGCTTCATCCTCTCTCACATCAACCGGTCCGTGGGTAGCTTCACCTAAAAACCAGAAGCCAGTTCCCAAAACAGATTCGTTGAATTTTCGCTCGGCGTTTAAACGTGGTGAAGGTAACAAGTCACCAGCGATGTGTTCGCGAACGAATTCGTTGTAGGGCACGTCAGCATTGAACGCGCGGATCAAGTAATCGCGAAACTGAAACGCGTTGGGGATCGGATAATCGAATTCATGTCCGTGGGTTTCGGCATAGCGCATCAGGTCCATCCAATGTCGTGCCCAATGTTCGCCGAACCGAGGCGATGCCAATAACTCATCGACGACTCGTTCGAGCGCTTGCGGGGATTCGTCAGCCACAAATTTTGCAATCGCCTCAGGGGTAGGTGGCAAGCCGATTAATGCGAAATAGAGCCGGCGAATCAGCGTCTGCCGGTCCGCGTCACCGGCCGGTTGCAACCCCGCGGTTTCCAGTCGCTGCAGGATGAAACGATCAATCGGATCGCGGTCCCAGTTGAGTTGGTTTACCGTTGGCACCGGAGGCATTTTCGGGGCATGCCAGCACCAGTGTTCTGCGAAACGGGATTTCAGGTCGAAAACGGAGGCGTCCGTGTCCGCATTAGAAGTTTCTGTCGGCCAAGGTGCTCCGCGTTTTATCCATTGTTTCAAAAGATCGATCTTCGCCGCTGGCAATTTCGAAGCCGGCGGCATCTGAATATCGCCCTCGTAGCCCACCACCTCCAGCAGCAAACTCTTCTCCGGTGCATCGAGCACAATCGCAGGCCCTGTGTCGCCACCCTGCATGATCGCGGCTCGGCTGTCAAGTCGTAAGGAAGCCTCTTGTTCGTCTGGTCCATGACATTCAAGGCAATGTGTAACGAAGATGGGGCGAATTTCTTTTTCAAAAAATTCCAAATCTTCGTCAGAATATGCGGTCGGTTTTCCTGACGGATCTTGAGCCAGAAGTGGGCGAGACGCAACAAAAGAGATTACGACCGTTACAACAGCACACGCCGCAAGCCGTAAGAAAAAAGCAATCTCTCCAGTCATGCCTCGGTAAAAGGCCGTTAGCATTCGCGAACCCCTGATTGTTTCTCAATGCAAACATGTAAAAAGCGGATTGGTAACTTCCGCGAAAGGCTGCCTTCAATTTTACACCAAGGCGCAACCAGAATGGAGTCTGCCGGACAAAGGCACCGAAAAGAAAAGAGCCCTCGATTTCTCAAGGGCCCTGGCGGTTCACTCAACGAGCGGAAAATTACAGTGTTTCGCGGACCAGTTCACAGCGTCCACGGAATACAGGATCTTTAAAGAAAAAAGTAGCAAACGTGGTGTTGCCCTTCATCGGGACTAGAACTTCAACCTCGACTGTTGGCGTTGCAACTCCAATGTTGGATGGCGAGACCCGAACATCAAATTTTCGGATCCCCATTGAACGCAATACCAGTGTTGCTGAATTTCGGCAACGCGTTTCCGATGCACCGGGGACAATCCCAGCCCGAGCTCCCTCGTACGCTGCACTTTCAGCGGCGTGTTGGAGCATACTGGCATGGCAAATTTCGTAGCAGCCAAACAAAATCGTAAAGAAAATTGGCAAGGTCATTGCCATTTCGACAGTCAACGCTCCGCCACGATTGCGCTGTTTCAATTTCGAGTTAACTTTGGTTCGGGTCATTTTTGTTCCTGGCAAATTCCGAGCTTAATCGATCAACAGAACTGCCAATTGCCGAGCGATTTCGCGGAAGGCCCGCTCCAGTTGCTCGTTGGTTTCGGCATGGAGATAGGTTCCCCCGGTGATGTCTGCGACCCGTCGCATCAGCGATTGATTTGCACCTTGGCTGAAGGTAATCGTATGGACCGTGATGTCCTTGTTTCTTAAGGCGACTGCGTCGGGAGACTCCCCGGTATTTTGATTACCATCGGTCATCAGGATGACTGTCTTGGAGGCAAAGGGCCTTGCAAAATTTTTGTCCTTCAGCGTCGCGATTCCGGTTTTGAGACCTTCTCCAATTGCAGTAAAGCCCGCGGGACGTTCCGAGGAAAATGAGCTGGAGATTGCAGCCAGGTTGGTCGTCAAATCCAGTTTCTTCCGCGACGTCGTGCTGTAGACGGTCAAGCTGACGAGTTCTTTCTGCGATGTTCGAGACAGTTCGGTCAAAAACGAATTGAGAGCGTTTTGCAAGGCTGGAAATCGTCCGAAATCATTCATCGATCCGGAGACATCGAGGACCAAAGCGATATCGCGGTCAGTGCGGACAGCCGACGACGTTTGGCTGGGTTCAAATTTTGTCACGCCGAACAACGGACCAAACATCAAGCCCACGGGTCCATCCGGGCTGCCCGCGGTCCGAGTTCCGGTGACTCTTATGGCGTTGATTACTTGACCGTTGGGATCGAAATTGAACAGCCCTCCGGTTCCGGGTGTCGCTTGCCCAACGGAGACCTGATCACGACGGATTCTCAGGTTCTTGCCAGCGACTTGATTCAAATTTGCAATTTGGATGGCGCGGTCAATCGCCGCGTTGACATCCTGTGTCCGGCTCAAGGCTTCAGCTCCGGCTCGAGCGGCTGCGTCGGTCGCAGTTCGCAATTCGGCTCGAGTGACATGTATTCGAGCGATATCAACGGACAAGGTTACAGCCGCAAACAATACAACCATTGACACGGCGATCAATGGCAACATGGCACCGGTTCGGCTTTTCTTCATGATTTTCATAGTTTTTTCAATATCCAAAATGCCTACTCGCGAACCATTACGGCGCGGGCACTGACGGTGGGCGAGGTGAATATTCCACTGGTAATCAGCCGATTGGCGGACGAGGGAGCAGTGGCGGAAACCGAAATCACGGTTCCGGAAGCAACGCGATCGATATTGGGCGGATTAAAAGTTATTTGGATTCCGGAGATCCGTCGTCCCTGGGCCACGCGTTGTGCGGCATCGAGGGCCTTGGCGTTCGTTCCATCACTTTTTGTGGCGACCATGGCGGCTTCATAAGCCGACTGTACCATCGCTTGTTTGCAGAACAACAGGCTGGAACACTCGATCGTTGCCATGACGATCATCACAATGATCGGCAGACAGACTGCGAGTTCTACCAGTGCGGCTCCGACGCGACGCGATTGGATTTCAGCTTGTCGTTTCATTTCCCGACTTTCCAGCTTTGGACGTTGAGCCAATCTGATTGTTCGACAGTGACTAGGAAGCCGACACTTTTTGGTCTGTGCCGTTGGCCGGTTCTTGAACCTTGGTTGCGATCGAATTAAATTCGTCGGCCACTTCTTGCCAAAAGTCATTGCCGCGGAATTTGAGTGGTTCGCAATGTCCGAATTCGTTCAGTTCACGAAAGGCTCGGCGAAGCCGGGCGATTGGTCCGACGAATCGGTTGCTGAAACGAATCGTGTCCAGAACGAAGGCTGGCAAGATTGCCAACATCAGAACACCCAGCAAAGCGAATTCCGACACCGTCTTGGCGATTCGATCGGTCAGCGGCAAGTCCGGATTTCCGAGCAACGCCTGCAACATGATGAATGCAAATGACGTTACCGCCAGGAAGGACAACCAGTGCAGCATGATTCGACGCACCAGTGAACCTTGCACACTGCTGTCAATGTAGTTCAACTTTCTTTCAAATTTTTTCATCGTTAACACGCTCGTAGGCAAAATGGGGCAAGAAATCGGACATCTCGAATTGCCGAGACTGGAAACCTTAGCATTCGATTCCTGCCGGAGGCTAAAACAATCGCGTCATAAAAATTTACTTACCCGGCAAATTCCGTTGCAAACGGCACAATCGCAACCTTCTGAATTTTCCGTTCCCCGGCAAACTGCGGCGCATTTCGCACAAACGCTATATCCCCACGAGTTGCGGACAAACTCGATCAGCGAGGCGATGCAAGAAAAGAACTCCTGCCAAATGGCCGATATTTCTTTCGTTCACACCATTGATTGGAGTAACGATGAGATTGCAATTTGGCTTGTATCTGATTGAGCAGGGGATCATTACCTGCGACCAATTCTGCGGGTTGGTAGGCATCCAACAGCAGATGATTCCGTCGCCGAGCACAGTCGCCCTGCAACGCGATTTGATGACGATTCGCCAAGTCGCTAGAGTGTATGATGAACTCGAAAAAAATCGAGGGATTAGTTTCCTTACTGCCGCCGTCGACCTTCAATACTTGACCAAGCAACAGGCGCAGATGATTGAGAAATTGAGCGAACTCCTGGGGCCATCGTTCGAAGACATGCTGGTTGAGTGCCGGGTCATGACTCGGGAACAAACCGTTCGGCTGAGAAGCCAATTTGAAAGCCATCAGAGAGCGAAAGCCGAACTCCGTACCGACAATGAAGAGACTTGGGTACCTCCGCAAACAGTGGCCGCTGAACCGATTCCGACACCCAAATTCACACTTCGCCAAAAATCCGGCAATCGCAGCGAAGAATTTG
>JBEBGH010000076.1:0-18281 GCA_040081565.1 Pirellulaceae bacterium | reverse complement strand
CGCTTCGGCGAACCCAGCTGGCCGTGGCGGTCGCGGTGGTCCTGGCGGAGGCGGCGGCGGTGGTGGCGGAGGTCCAGGTGGTCCAGGTGGTCGCGGAGGCTTCGGTGCTTTGGCTTCGACCGGCGTCTACGTCGTCACTTTGAGGGTGGACGGGGCGGTTTTGACGCAGACCTTGGAGGTCGTTGCCGATCCAACATTGCCCGCGGATGCCCGGCCAGAATCCCTTGAAGAATATCAATATTCGGATGGGGATGAAATCGAGGAAAAAATTAAGAATTAGGTCTTTTTCCTCATTGGACGACTTGTCGCATCCAGTACCCCTACTGAATTCCTTTTTATCATGTGTTAAACTCCGTAGGTTCAGCGAAGTTTTGAGGGCTTAAAATGTTTATTTTAATCGTCTCATAACTACCATTTTCGGCATACGATTTTTTTTGGTCCGTTGAAAATTTCCTTACGTATGATGGCCGTCGCAATTCAGGTTTTTGGTCGGCTAGAAAAATTCTGTCAGTTTGTTCAGTTCTGTTTTTTTGGAGTGTGTTTATGAAAAATTTTGGAAAAGCCTTTTTGGCTCTCTGTTGTTGCCTCGCTTCAACAGTAGCTATGGCCAACCAGCAATGTGGCTGCGGCCAGGTTGCAAGCCCATGTGGTAATTGTTATGGAAGCGCTGTCGGCTATGCCGGTGGTTGCGGTGGTATGGTTGGCGGATGCGGCGGATGCGGCACCACTGTCCAATACCAAGACCGAGTCGTTTATGAAAACCAAATGGTAACCGAAATGCGAGCTGTAACTCGCACTCGTTACCGCACTGAAAATCGCACTCGCGAAGTGACAGTGAATGTTTGTGTACCTGTTCAACAAGAACAAACACACACAGTGATGGTTCCGCAAACCGGTACCCGCACAGAAACCTTCACGGTTAATGTCCCTTACACCGAACAAGTTTCGCAGAACGTAACTGTTATGGTTCCTGTCACGACAAATCGTGAAGAATCGTACACCGTAAACGTTCCTTACATGGAAGACGTTCAACAAACCGTTAACGTTTGCGTTCCTTACACAGAGAACGTAACTCAAACGTACACAGTATGCGTTCCTTACACCGAAGACGTGCAACAATCGTACACAGTTAACGTTCCATACACCGAGAACGTAACTCAATCCTTCGTTGTCAATGTTCCTTACACCGAAGATGTTGTTCAAAACTACAACGTGCAAGTTCCAGTAACTCGCCAAGTTGAACAAACTTTCACGGTTATGGTTCCTGTGACGGAAGCTCGCAATGGTACTCGCATGGTTTGCGAACAATACCAGGAAACCGTTATGAACACAGTTACCCGTGACGCAGGTCATTGGGAAGATCGCGTTGAAACCGTACCTGTATCGACTGGTTGCGGCAATGGCGGATATGTAAGCGGTGGATACGCCAATGGTTGCTGCAACAACGGTGGTCGTGGCGGATGGCTCCGTCGCGGTGGCTGCTGTGCACAAAACACTGGTTGCAATTCTTGCTGCAACAGTGGTTGTGGCGTTAGCTCATGTGGTAACGGTTGTGGCGTAGTTGCTGCAAACGGTTGTGGGTGTGGAGTTGCTGGTGGTATGGTTGCTGGCGGCGATGCTTGTGGTTGCGGCCCTCAATACCAAACCGTCACCCGTCGTGTTTGGATTTCGAATCCTGTGACCGAGCAAGTTCCTTCAACAGTAACTCGTTCACGTCAAGTTCCTCAAACCTTCACCTACAACGTTACGGTTATGCAACCGCAACAACAAACTCGTACTGTCAATGTGACTGAGTGCCAAACTCAGACTCAAAGCCGTACTGTGACTGTTCAAAAATGCCGTCAAGAAACTCGCACTCGCGAAGTTGCGGTTACCAAAATGCGTCAAGAGACTCAAGTTCGTAACATGCAAGTTACCAAGATGCGTCAAGAAACTCGTACTCGCGAAGTACCTATAACTCGCATGCGTCAAGAAGCTCAAGTTCGCACTGTGCAAGTTCAAAAATGCCGTCAAGAGACTCGCACTCGCTCGGTTCCTGTAACCACGATGCAAGCTCAGACGCAAACTCGAATGATTACTGTTCAAAAATGCCGTCAAGAAACCCAAACACGTGAAGTTCCTGTGACCACCATGGTTCCACAGCAGCAAACACGTACGGTTACTGTGATGCAAATGCAACCACAAACTCAAACTCAAACCTACACTGTTTCGGTTCCAGAAACCTTCACAGAACAAGTTCCAGTTCAAGTTTGCCATCGTGTTGCCCGCACTATTCAAGTTCCAGTAACCGTTCAAGGTGACTGTGGCTGCGGTGCTGGTGGTTATGTTGGCGGTGGATACGTTGCCGATGGTTGCGGAAGCAGCTGTGGTCGCGGTAGCCGATTGTTCAATGGCGGCTTGTTCAGCCGACGTGGCGGTGGCTGCGGCGGTTGCTGCAACTAGTCATTGAGAATTCAATGTAAGTCAAACCAAGCGTGTCTCAAACGAGGCACGCTTTTTTTATGCGCGTCACCAGTATCAATTGGCCCGACCGCAAGACAGAAATTCGACCAGAGACGAAAGCTCTCTAAAGCAACGGCCTTGGCGGCGATTTCGAGGATTACGTCTTAGCAAGCTGCCGTCGCGAGCAAGCCCAGCGAGTTGTTTCGCGTTAGATACTCTGAAGTTCCCGAACGTTGGAAATCGAATCTGATTTACCGACCACAACAATTCCGCCAGGACTGACCGCAAAGCCTCGTCGTCGGTCCAATTCGTGATCGAAACCGATTTCGCATCCTTCTGGAATCACTACATTCTTATCAATAATCGCTCGATTGAGTCGGGCATGACGTCCAACCACGACGTTATCAAACAAGATGGAGTTGCTGATTTGCGAATAACTGTGGATCCTCACGTTCCGGCCGATGATGCTTCGTTGAACTCGTCCGCCTGAGACAATGGTGCCGTTACAGACCATGCTGTCGACGGCGCAGCCGACACGTTCGTAGTCACCCTTGCTGCGATCTTCGAAAATGAATTTCGGCGGCGGGAGATTCCGCTGGTAAGTTCGAATCGGCCAGTTTTGGTCATACATATTGAGTAGCGGATCAACACTAATCAGGTCCATGTTTGCTTCGTAAAACGCATCCAGAGTACCAACATCGCGCCAATACGCTTGCGATTTACCGTTCTCATCCAAAAACGGAAACGCAAACACCCGATGCTGATTGATGATCGAAGGGATAATGTTCTTTCCAAAGTCGTGACTGCTGCCGACTTTGTTGGCATCCTCCAGCAGTTGTTCATAGAGGAATCGCGTCGAGAATACATAAATCCCCATACTTGCCAGACATTCCTTCGGTCGACCGGGCATCGTACGGGGCTGTTTGGGCTTTTCTTCAAAGCCGATCACGCGATTTTGGTCGTCAACTTGCATCACCCCAAATTCCTTGGCCGCCTCGTAGCCCACAGGCAAAGCGGCAATCGTCAAATCGGCATGGCTTGCCTGGTGGTACTCAACCATCTTGCGATAGTTCATTTTGTAGATGTGATCGCCTGCCAGGATCACGACATAACGGTGTCGCTCCTTTTCCAAGGAATAAATATTCTGGTAGACCGCGTCCGCAGTGCCCTGGTACCAGTTTTCGTCAATTCGTTGTTGCGGCGGCACAATGTCGACATACTCGCCCAGTTCCCGGCAGAAGAGGGAGGACCATCCCAAATTAATGTGGCGATCCAGGCTAATGGCCTTATATTGCGTGAGCATCAAGATTTTTCGAATGCCGCTATTCAGGCAATTCGACATTGCAAAATCGATAATCCGATAGGCACCACCGAAGGGAACGGCGGGCTTTGCTCGATCGCGAGTCAGAGGTTCCAATCGCGAACCCTTACCGCCTGCCAGGATTACAGCCAGGACATCGTTCATTTGAATCTGTTCCGCATGAGAAGATAGAAGCAGCGATGTGCCGGTATCTTATCAACTATGTGGCTCGGAAGAAACAGAAAAAAACGACGCTGTCGCTTTCTGTTGGACCTGAGACGCTTAGGCGGCCTTGCGTTGGCCAGGTTCCTGTTCAGCGGCCAATCGCGCAACTTTCTCTGGCGAGAGGATCTTGTACGGTTGTTCTTTTCGCGAAAGATCGCGCAACAGAACCAATCCCGACGTTTCCAGCATCCGGGGAACAAAATACCATGCCGGAGCAAAAATCAAGGCATCTTCCATGGTGGTGATGATCACCAGATCGTGTTTTCCAACTTGGTTGGCGTAACGCGGTAGGCAGTCGTGAAACTCGCCGGGCATTAACCGTACCTTTGCCTTGGTTTTATGCAACTGGCAATGGGCATCCTTCAGTTTCACGGGCTGGCCGCCCGGTGATCGTGCGTCGAACAAATCGATCCCGCAATATTTGAACTCGATATCAGGGGAGGCACGTTGGGCAATTTGAACCAGATTCAAGGTTCGCTCCACACTCGCGAGTCCAATCTCGAGAATTGACTTTGGCTTTTCTAGAGCGATGACTTGGTACAACGAGCGATCCCAACTCGGCTTGGAAAACCAACGGAGCATCCAATAACGAAAAGTCGTCATCTTTTTCACGTGCCAACTCGCAAATTCTGTCGGGTCAAAAAACTTGAATCGTGTGTACCGAGAGCATCGGCAAATTGGCCCCCTGAGTTCAAAAATAACGAATGAAACGATTTTGACCTGCCGCGTCCGACGGCCGGTGCCAGCACTGGGCGGCGTTCGCGCGTTAAAACTTCTCTAATCCGTACCAGTTTCCAGGGCGAATCGACGATTTTCGGAATTCGCTAATCCGAAAAAACTCGCCAAACGTATAGTTCCGCAACTTTGGCACATGCCAAAAATTTGTAGTTCTTGCGAATGGGGACCTTCGCATTTGCCTGCCATCGATGGCGTTTCGTGTTTCCGTTTGCACCATCGAAATGTCAGCAAAAACCTCGCGCCCCTTCCGCCAACTTGGCTTTGACCGTTTCGAAGAACGCATCGTGATGGCCGGCCAACCGGTTTCCGATGTTGCGGCTCAAGCGGTGGAACCACCCCCGATCCAGACGTTCGCTGCGTCTTTACAAACGACGGCAACTCCCGACCAATTCGGACTCGCACACATGCGCGAGCAGTATGGCCTGGATGGCAAGGGTCAAACCGTGGCAGTCATCGATACCGGCATCGCCTGGGATCACTATGCGCTGGGAGGTGGTTTCGGCAGCGGACACAAAGTCGTCGGCGGTTGGGACTTTGCCGAGAACGATGGAAATCCATACGACGATGGTCCAGCGGGTTATCATGGCACTCATGTCAGTGGGATCGTGGCCTCAGAGGCGGCAGGAAATTTGGGCGTTGCTCCAGGCGCAGATTTGGTCGGACTGCGAGTATTCGATGACAATGGAATCGGAAAATTGGAATGGGTCGAGCAGGCCTTGCGGTGGGTGCACCAACACAAGGATTCCTTCGCCAACCCCATCACCACGATCAATCTTTCCTTGGGCGGCGCATGGAATAGCAAGAGCCTTCCGGACTGGGCAATCTTGGAAGACGAATTTGCGCAACTAAAACAAGAAGGAATTTTCATCAGCGTCGCTGCCGGAAACTCCTTCCAGAACTATTTGTCCAAAGGCCTCAGTTACCCTGCCGTCAGTTCTCACGTCGTGGCCGTTTCCAGCTCCAATGGCAACGGGCAAATGAGCGACTTCAGTCAGCGTGACGACAAAGTCATCGTCGCGCCAGGTGAGGATATTCGCAGTACGGTGCCCAATCATCTCTTTCATGGCACGTCGATAAATCGCTTTTTGACGGCCAGCGGCACGAGTATGGCTGCACCTTATGTTGCCGGTGCAAGCACTTTGATTCGCGAGGCGTTGACTTTCATGGGTGATCAACAGGTTACCCAACAAGACATTTACGATCGAATGTTTGCCAATGCCGACAAGATCTATGATCAGGTCTCCGGTGGTTGGTACAGCCACCTCAACCTGCCAAAAGCGATTTCGGCAATCATGTCCGATGACTACGGAAACGATGTGAATTCTGCCCATTCATTAGGTGGCTTGCGCAATACCCTGTCGGTCGAAGGGCGAATTACCTCGCGGGCTGACGTTGACGTATTTGCTTTCACGGCGGAAAAGACTGGACAAGTCACGATCAAACTGAATTCAGCGGATCCAATGGTCGCCAAAGGAATGGCCTACGGCTGCAACGCCAGTTGGAACGGAAATGAATTGACCTTTCAAGTCGTCGCAGGTCAGCAATACAAATTCTCGCTGGGCGCTGACAACGTTTGCCGGCATTATTCTATTCACGCGACCTTGGTTGAATCACAAGTTCTTGATCTGGGAGTTGTACAATCAACAACGCGATCCAATGATGTTGTCGCTGGAGAGCGGAACTATCGAGTAACCGCCGGCCAGAATGGTTTTCTTACAGTTGCCGGTACGTTTCAAAGTGGAATCGCAACAATCGATTTGTGCGATGCCCAAGGCAACTTTTTGCAAACAGCCGTAGGGAATCGAGTTGATTTTGTTGTTAAAGCAGGTCAGGACTACATCATCAAGGTCTCCGGGGCAGCGTCGTACGACTTGCAAATCGTTAATCTCGTTTCTTTGGAAAATGGGAAACTCTCAGTTGCCGGGACAATCGCCAACGATTCAATCGTCTTGCGAAGTTCCAATTCCGTCACGGTGTCAGTGAACTCGATCAGTTATCAATTCGATCGCAGTGACGTAAAAGCGATTGAAATTCAAGGGAACGGCGGTTCCGATTCGCTACAGGCCACTTTGAGCGGCCAGAACGAACAAATTGCCGTTGGCCCCAATCAGCTGTATGCCAACAGCTCTGACCAATGGCTGGCCGCTAAGGGAATTGCTTCGATTTCGGTCAATGGCGGAGGAGGATTTGATCAAGCCGTCGTCTATGACTCTGCGGGCGACGATAAATTTGATTTTTCTCGTCATCGTTTAGTCGCCGATCTCAATTCGGCTTCCGTTAACCTGTCACAAGTCGAGGCGATTAAGGCAATTGCTGGGAACGGTTTCGACTCAGTGATCCTGCGCGACACCCATTCTGACGAACGATTGGTCGGAAACAATGACCACGTGATGATGGTGGGAAGTGACTTCGAGAATTCCGTTGTGGGTTTTGAAAAGATTGAAGCTCTGGCGTCCGGCGGGTTCGATTCCGCTCAACTTCAGGACACTAAGTTTGACGACAATGTCATAATGAATTCCGTGGAAACCAGAATCGTCAACGAGGACAGCCTATTGATTGTCGACGGATTTGACCGAATCAACGTACTGCAACGCTTTGGCGGCAATGACAATGTTACGCTTTTGGGAACCAGCGGAAACGACCAAGTGAGTTGCGTCAATGGTGGAGTCTCGCAATTACTTTCAACTGGTGTAACCCATCGAGCGGTTGATTTCGATAATGTCGCGATCAATGGCCGCGGCGGCGAGGACGCTGTCCGAATTGTCGGCTCCGCCGGCGCAAAATCGCTGTTCGCCGATCTCGACGAAGTCAATTTCACTTCGGCAACTGGGCAGATTCGAATGACCGCGGTCGAACAAGTGAACTACAGCGGCGTCGATCAGTTGGGCGAGATTGTCTTCGCGGATTTCTCAGAAGGTGATTTGCTGACGGCCAAGTCCACCAGTGTTTCTGCTCAGATCGCCAATTTGAGGATTAATGCCGAAGACGTCAGCTTTTTGACTGCATCGACTAAGGCGTCACATACTTCCGAATTCGAAATCGCGGCAGTCGATTTTCTCTTCATGCTCGACGGTGAATGGCATCGACGCACTCGTTAGTCATGTGCGGATCATTGCCTGACCGACTGATTTTTTTCGTCGCCTGTCCAACAAGGTGGGGACGAATTGGTATCCACCAAGGCCCGATATTTATCGGTCTAGCAACGACCTCGAATTGTTCTTGAATCGCGAATTTATCTCGCGGGTCGCGAGTCAAGTGACAGTTTCCAAAAACGACGCGCCACGGCAGGCTTAGAAGCCGTTGAAAAAACAACATCGTTCGCGTTCCTCGGACATGTTCGATGAAGACGTATTGCCCTCCCGGCTTCAAGACACGGGCAACTTCGTCCAAGACCTTCGCTACGTTGTCGACGGAACAGAGGACCAGAGTGCCGACGACGAAGTCCATCGACGCATCGGGAATCGGTAGACTTTCCGCTTTCGAATCCAGAATCTCAATCGTTATTCCTGCTTCGGCGGCATGCTTGCGTAGTCGCTCGTGCATGAGCACATTCGGTTCGACGCAAACCACTTCACAATCCTTGTTCAAATAAGGGAAGTTTACGCCGGTGCCAGCACCAATTTCCAGAACCCTGCCGGCGGCTGTTTGCATCAGGGATATTTTTTCCGCTCGATACCAGCCGTCCGCCCAGCGGTCACACCGTTCAAACAACCGAAACATGAACCAATCCGAGAACCGATGGCGGCAAGTAAGCTTATTGCAGGAGTTCAAGCGAAAGGCCTTTCCCGAAAACCGATCGTTTCGAACAAAAACTGCCAGCAGAACATGGAATCAACGTTGTTTGAGTGCTGGCATTTTGTATAGTACCGCGATTTTTTCGAGTCAAGAAATATGACTGACTGATGAATTCTCAGCGGAACGAAGCTTTTACACAAGAGTTGGTGTTGGTGATTCACGGCGTGGGTGATCCCTTGCCTGGTGAAACGCTCAGCCTATTTGCGCGCTCAATTGCGACTTACGGAGAACCGTTGGAGGAGAAACCAAGAATTCTCTGGCTGGCGGATCGAAACACAACCAACAATCAGGTTTCGACCTTCGCGACTCATGTTCGGCAAGTCGAGATGAAGGATCGACACTTAAGCTTCGCGGAAATTTTTTGGGGTGATCTTTCCTCGGTGCGTCGCGGTGTGCTCGGGGCATTTTTGGGATTGATCGAAATTCTGTTTGGAATTCGTTACATTGCATTTGTTGCGGCGTATCAACGAGGTCTTGGCGCGACTTGTCTACGAAAAATTGGTTTGCTGTGCACGGGTATACTCCATGGACCCGTTTTGGCTCTGACAGCCTTCCTCGCGATGCTGACGATCGCCCTCACACTCAATCGCGTCATCTGGCCCACCTCCGAGGGTTTAATCTGGACGCGGTTGGTTCTCACCGCAGTAGTTGGGATTGCGATGACGATCGGTGGACTCGGCAGTAGTCTTTCGAAGACGAGCGGCGTGCGTCACTTTTGGAGTTGGTTTCAATTGGTCGCCACCTTCGTCGCGGGACTGGCGTTTGTAAAACAGCTTTGGCTCGACCAGCGATATCCGGAGATAAATTGTGGTGGACACGTCGATCAAGAGTTGATTTGGTTTTGTGGCGTGCTCGTCATGATGCTTGGGTTGTTGTGGCTTGTGCAGATGTTGATGGTGTTGGCATTGGGGATTAGCTGGCTGGTAGCGGTGTTTTCGCCTGGCAGCAATCGAACGGCTTTGCATGTTGGGTTCCTATTGCCAGCCTTGGCAGTCGGTTTCTGGGGACTGGCGCTGCCCATGATTTGGCTGACCGCGGCGAGTTCGCTGGAAAAGTTCATTAAACTGACTGAGTTCAACTCATTGTTTACGGGTGCCACACCATTGCTCGGTGTTCAATTTGTCATGGCGATCGTGGTGATCGTTTCGGCGGCAATTGTATTGCTTAAATTTGTGTATTGGCGACGCCAGGTTCAACGGCTTAAGAGTTTCGGTGGCTCGGAGCCTCCGCGACTGATCGTGCATACCGGTTTGCAATTTGCGATGGCCATTACAACTTTGCTCGGCGTGTCTCTGGTGGCTCGAATCAGTATTCTCCAGTTCAGCGGGAAAACGTACGCCGATATTTGGGGCGGTCAGTTATTGGCTGAAGCCAACAAATACGCAATCAGCTTGCTGCTCCCGGTTGGTCTGGTGACGTTCATGCTCTTTCAGCATCTAAGGCCGATTTTGGACATTGTTCTCGATGTGATGAATCATTTTTTCTTTCGCAAGACTCGGTTTTCAGACGTAGTTGATGGAGATGAATTCGATATCCAAGAGGCCACAATTGACGCCGGAACTTTATATTTCTCTCGCCGAGATGCCATCCACGTGCGTGTCAAGAAAACACTCGCGCACTTTCGGGACACACTCAAAGGCCGCCCGCGGTTGACCGTGATCAGCCATAGCCAAGGGACGATGATCGCGATCGAAATTCTCAACGATCCGGAGCTCGCGTGGCTTAACAGTACCTTTTCGAGCGTGCGCCTCGTGACCATGGGGTCACCATTCAGTCATCTGTATCAGCATTACTTTTCGCACCTTTACCCGAAACTTTCCGAACCGCATTGGCGGCCTATCCACGCCAGACTTGATCGCTGGGTCAATATTTTCCGCGCGGATGATTTTGTCGGAACGCGGATTGACTTCTCGAATTTGCCCGCCGAAAACAAGTATTCAAATTATCCCGTTGGTCTCCATGGCCATTTGAATTACTGGGTCGATCGGGACGTATTGGAAGTGCTGCATTCCGAGTTGTTCAATGATGCAATCGAGCAAGGAAACCAGAAACGCAACGCGGCGTAAGGACTGAGGTCAAAATGGGGCTAACCTTTTATTGTCCGCATTGTCGACAAAAGCTGAATATTGCCCTTGAGGCAGTCGACGAAACGACGCCGTGTCCACTTTGCAAGCGCCGCGTGGGAGATCCGCTTGAGGCGCCTTCTGCAGAAAGAAACTCGCCGTTACCTGTAGTGACTTCTGATGAAGTATCTGCTGCCAACAAAAAGGCTGCGGCGACTTTTGCAATCGCCGTAACTATTTTCGGTCTCCTTGGATTTCTAATCATCGTCGGAATTGTCGTTTTGATGGTGTGGTTGCTTTAACACTGGCATTTCCACTGCTCAATCGATTTGCTGATTTCATGTATACTACGGTTGTCAGGCAAGGGTTTGAAATCGGAGATGGACATGAATACCAATCGTCGCCAATTTGTGTTGGGGCTTTCGACCGCTGCGGTAGGAATGGTGGCGGTGCGACCGATGGCTAAAATTTTGGGCACCAATGAAGCACTCCGCGTCGGCGTTATTGGATTTGGCGGTCGCGGAAAAGAATTAATCAACGTCATTCGCAAGCAGCAAAATGCTCGCCTGGTGGCGCTCTGCGATGCAGATAGTGACGTACTCGGAAAATTCGAGCCGGAAAATAAGGACCTGTTTCGCACGCAAGATTTTCGCGAACTGCTTGATCGAAAAGACATTGATGCCATTGCCTCGGCAACTCCCAACCATTGGCACACCTTGATTACAATGCTGGCTTGTCAGGCTGGGAAGCATGTCTACATCGAAAAACCGATTTCTCACAACATGTTCGAAAGTCAGCAGGTTGTTAAGGCGAGAACGAAATTCGATCGAATTGTCCAGTGTGGCTTTCAGAATCGGTCCGATTCGTCTTTGTTGCCATTCTTCGAACAGCTCCACTCACGCGTGTTTGGCAAAGTCCTGCATGTTCATGGCACCTGCCATCGACAGCGCGATCCAATTGGCAAGCTGAAGGAACGGCTGGTGCCGCCCGCGGTAGTTGATTACGACAAATGGCTTGGCCCAGCGGCCGATTTGCCTATCTTGCGACCACGTCTGCATTACGACTGGCATTGGGACTTCAATACAGGTAACGGAGATGTTGGAAATCAGGGCCCGCACGAATGGGATCTGATGAACTGGGCGCTGGGCGACACGCCGGAGTTGCCGTCCCGAATTTGCGCGGCCGGTAATCGATTTGGCTGGAACGATGCGGGTAACACGCCAAACGTGATGGCTTGCCATGGCGAAATGAACGGGATTCCTTTTTGTTTCGAAGTGGTCAATTTGAAAAACTCGATTGACGCGCCGGAGGGAGTCGGAGTTGGGGTTATTATCACGACCGAAGCAGGGACGTTTACTGGTGGTCGTGGTGGAGGACGGTTTACGTTCAACGACGGAAAAGTGGTGGAGTTCAAACCTGATCCAAGTGCAGGAGATAGCACGGTCAGCCATATGAAGAACTTCATTGACGCCATTGCCTCTCACGATCGCAATCTCCAGCGGTCGGAATGCGCTGTTGCGGCGAAGTCAGCGGCGCTGTCTCATATGGCAAATCTGTCGTTTTTCTTGGGCCGAGACGCTTCCGAAGGCGAAGTCCAGACGGCGTTTGCGGCAGAAGAAAGTGCCGGAAAAATGACTGAGAGACTCCTTCAGGCTCCACATCAATTCGCAAAAAATAATCCTAACGTAACAGTGGCCGAACCGTGGAAATTGGGGCCTGTTTTGGAATTTGACCAACAAAAACACGCGTTTGTCGGGGATGCTGCCACAGGCGCAAACGAACGAATGTCGCGCGTCTATCGTAAAAATTACCAACTGCCAGCGGTTTGACGTCGGTGCATTTTACCGCCAGCCGCTCAATTACAGCTGGGCCCCATTTATTCGTTGAGGAAATTTCATGTCAGCCAATTTTGTAATGCGTATTTTTGCTTTGTTTGTTGCGGCAAGCTTCGTTGCCTGTGCCGGTAATTTTCGCGCTCAGGAACCTGCGACTAACAAATCGAAGAAGTCGTCTTCAGAACAGAAAGTGAATCCTAACGTGAAAACTGAAACTGCAACCTTTGGAAACGGATGCTTTTGGTGCACCGAAGCGGTGTTTGATCGACTCAAGGGTGTCGAATCGGTAACCTCGGGCTACAGCGGAGGCGCCCAAAAGAATCCGACGTACGAACAAGTTTGCTCTGGGCGTACTGGCCATGCAGAAGTTGTCCAAATCGTTTTTGATCCGCAAGTGATCTCTTACGATAAGCTCTTGGAGGTTTTCTGGTCGACGCATGACCCCACAACCTTGAATCAGCAAGGGCCCGATCGCGGCACGCAATACCGATCGGCCGTCTTCTATCACAACGAAGAGCAACAGAAAAAAGCCGAATACTTCAAAGCCGAACTGGAGAAGAGTAAAGTCTTCGATGACCCAATTGTGACCGAGATCGTCGCGTTCAAAGAATTCTATCCTGCTGAAAAATATCATCAGGAGTACTTTGCCTCGAACCCGACCGATCGATATTGCCAAATTCAGGCAGTGCCAAAGATCAAGAAGATTCAAAAGCTGTTTGCGGATTTGCTGAAAGACGAAGCCAAGTAAAGGCGTCAGCAAGTTGCTTAATCTTAACACGCTAACACTCAAGCTCAGGTGCCGGTTCAATGAATTCGCTTGCTAAAAAGTTCCTTGCAATGTTGCTTTTGTTTCCGGCAACGCTGCTGGGCCAGAATTCGAGCCGTCCATCCAAAATTGAGTTTATCGATCTGGATAAAGAGGTGGATCGGCAGGTGGTGGTCGACCGCGAGGCGAATCAATACTTGGGGCACCCGACAACTTTGTTGCTGGAGGATGGAAAAACCATGCTCTGTGTTTACCCCAAAGGGCACGGCCGTGGGGCAATTGTTTATAAGCGAAGTTCGGACGGCGGGCTGACTTGGAGTGACCGGCTGCCAACCCCCGAGTCGTGGACGACATCCAAAGAAACGCCGACGATTCATCGCGTCATTGGACCTGACGGCAAAAAACGAATCATTCTGTTTTCCGGTCTCTTTCCGGCTCGAATGGCCGTTAGCGAGGACAACGGCGAATCTTGGAGCGAGTTGGAAAAGGTCGGCGATTGGGGCGGAATCGTCGTCATGTCCAGCGTTTTTGGCTTGCGATCGGGCCCTGGTCACTACATGGCAATGTTTCATGACGATGGTCGCTTTATTCACGCCGAATCAAAACAATCCAAACCAATAGAATTCAATCTCATGAGTGTTCGGTCCACGGATGGTGGATTAACCTGGTCGACACCGCATTCAATTATCAAGTCGACACGTCTGCACTTGTGTGAATCTGGAATCATCGCGAGTGAAGACGGTAGCACATTGGCTTGTCTGCTGCGTGAAAACTCGCGCACTGCGCCGTCACAGATTATTTTTTCAAAGGACGATGGTGACACTTGGTCTGACCCCCGCCCGCTTCCGTTTGATTTGTGCGGAGATCGTCATACCGGAAAATACGCTCCGGACGGGAGATTGGTGATTTCTTACCGAAGGATGTGCGTGAAGGGCGAGTCATCCTCAGTCCATGGGGATTGGGTTGCCTGGGTTGGAACCTTTGGTGACTTGATCAAAGGGCAGCCTGGCCAATACCTGGTGCGGTTGAAGGATAATCTGAAGGGCACAGATTGTGCCTACCCGGGAGTGGAGACGTTGCCAGACGGAACGTTTGTAGTCACGACTTACGGTCATTGGGTAGTCGATCAACAACCATACATTTTGTCGGTGCGTTTCAAGCTCAGCGAACTCGACAGTCGGGCCCATCAAGAATCTTCCAAGTAGTCGTGTAGCCGATTCTTCAATTAAATTCGTCCAGTCGATACAAAAGGAAATATCGTTCAGATCATTTCCATCCGTCAGTTTTTCGCTAATCTGCAGAGCTTCACAATTGTCATCCGATACATCGAGGGTAACCCTATCCTCTACCCGGAGTCAGCGATGGCGAGTGAAGACTTTGAATCAATGGATGTACGCGAGATTGAATCGCTGGAGCTGATGAAGGCCTCGAAGAAAGGCCGAGGAAAGCCGGGGACATCCTTGCAAACGCCGCTTGAGATTTACCTTCGGGAAATCAACGAGACGAAGTTGCTGACTGCCGACGACGAGAAAGAACTGGCAGGCAAGATTGCGAAGGGCGATGTGGAAGCTCGCGATCGGATGGTTCGAGCGAACTTGCGCCTCGTCGTTAATATCGCGCGTGGTTACACCGGCAAGGGCCTCGGCTTGCAAGACTTGATCGAGGAGGGAAACCTCGGATTGTTGCGTGCCGTCGAGGGATTTGACCCGGCAGTGGGCACACGTTTTAGCACCTACGCCAGTTATTGGATCAAGCAATCGATCAAACGGGCGTTGATTAATTGCGCCAAAACCATCCGCATCCCGGCATACATGGTAGAGCTGTTGTCCAAATGGCGTCGGGCCACCATTCGGTTGTCCGAAGAACTTGGCCGCAGTCCCACGCCTGAGGAAATCGCGCGTCTGCTGGGGCTGCAACGTAGAAAGTTGCCGATCATCAAGAAGGCGATCCAGATCTACAATGCGACGCCGACAAGCGATCAATCCGATTCAGGCTGGTCCCTTGGTGAAATGGTGATGGACGAGCGAATGAGATCGCCCGACACTGAGTTCCTTGAAAATGATGTGATGAAGAACATCCTGGAAATGATGAAGGATTTGGATGAACGAGAACTCACCGTGTTGAAAATGCGGTTTGGGCTGGAAAATACGGAACCGCACACGTTGAAGGAAATCGGCGAGAGTCTTGGCTTAACTCGGGAGCGAGTCAGGCAAATCGAAACGGAGGCACTTCGGCGTCTCGGCGATGGACTTC
The DNA here is from genome assembly GCA_040081565.1 of Pirellulaceae bacterium. Lineage (GTDB taxonomy): Bacteria > Planctomycetota > Planctomycetia > Pirellulales > Pirellulaceae > BJ22. The sequence continues at coordinate 2,864 of JBEBGH010000076.1, read as the reverse complement.
GCGATCCGCTCGACATGGACCTGACGATGCCGTATTAGCAGCATGCCAGAATTCACTCGGAAGGATTCTCACGCCAAGCGATTGACTCCGTACCGTAGAATTTTCCAGATGGCATTTGATTGTAATCGTGGTGTTGTTCACGCCCGGCCAAACCTGCCAAATCCATTGCGGCCGGGCGAGTGGGGGCTGACTTTTTCGACAAATTTGCGATAGTCTTTCAGGACAAGAGACTTACGTATTTGAATTCGAAAAAGGTGTAATTCATGCGATCGATTGATCTTTCCGGGAAAACCGCGATTGTGACGGGCGGCGGGCAAGGCATTGGTTTGGCAACGGCTCGATCCCTTTATTCAGCAGGTGCCAATGTTGTCCTGAACTTTTTTGATGACCCTGCCGGCACCAATCGTACGATCGCCGAGACGGCGGCAACATCACTCGGCCCTAAAGCGGTAGCGTTGGCGGCCGACGTTCGTGACGCCAAGAGTCTCAAGGCGTTGGTCGATAGTGCCATCGCAAAATTTGGTGGCATTGATATCCTCGTTAACAACGCTGGAATATTGCGAGACCGCAGCTTTCGCAAAATGAGCGCACAGGAATGGCATGACGTCATTGACACCAACTTGACCGGCGTTTTCAATGCTTCGCAAGCGGTTGCGGAAGTCATTCGCGACAATGGAGCCATTGTTAACATCGCCTCTTTGTCGGCTGCCATCGGTTTTTTTGGGCAAGCCAATTATGCCTCCGCCAAAGCTGGCGTTATTGCCTTCACCAAAGTACTGAGTAAGGAATTGGCTCGACGCAATATTCGGGTCAACGCAGTCGCGCCAGGCGTGGTCAATACTGAAATGGGCCAGTCGATACCGGAAGAAAATCGGAAGGTGATGCTTGCGAACATTCCACTCGGTCGTTTTGCTGAGCCAAAAGAGATTGGCGATGTGGTTCTTTTCCTTTGCAGCGACCTGTCGACGTACTTGACCGGGCAAACGCTGCACGTCAACGGCGGTTGGTGGGCTTAATCGCTTTTTGTCTGCTTTTCATCTCGAACGGAAGTCAATATTTGGCAGCTAAGACGGAAGTTTTTACTTGATCAAGTGAATGAGAAGGTGCAACTGAACAGCATCAAGTTTTTCGTCACTGGCGATGTCGAATTCAATAACGTAACCCAACTCTTCGACGGATAGTCTGCGATGCCTTGGACTTTGGTCCAGGCAGGTGTAAGTGCCCCGAAGGATTCGGGCGACCGATCCACGATTCCCGGAAACTGGACCTTCGTATTCCAAATACTCAAGGCGGTGATCCGCGAGTCGCTGGGCGATCACCGAAATGGGTTCAATGAGTTCGCTTGGCCCGAACAGCTGCTCGAGAGGTTCGGTTGCCCAGGTTTCTAAAACCCCGTTGAGTTCAAACATCCAGTCCCAATGCGTCGGTCTCTCCGATTCGGCAGGCAGGCTGTGGCGCAGGACGACAAAGCGCGGCATGTTCAACTTGTTGGATTCATTTTCGATTGGACGATTTCCTTGAGTTTGGCGACGACTTCGCGGAGCGACAAGTCGTCCGTGAAAACTTCGATAGCGTCTTCGGCCTTTCGCAAGCGGCCCACTGGACGCTCTTGATCTCCGCGATCGCGAATGTTCTGTTCATGCAAAATCCAACTGTAGTCGGCCGGAATGTTTTTGGCCTCCAGTTCCAGCAATCGCCGCCGTGCGCGGTGTTCGGCGGATGCAGTCAAGAAAATTTTGCATTCGGCGTCTGGAAAGGCCACCGTACCCTGGTCGCGGCCTTCGCAGACAAAGTTGCCCCGTTGTGCAATCTTGCGCTGAAGCTCCACTAGAATTTCGCGGACGAGTGGATTGTCGGCGACGGGGGCTACATTTTTTGTGACCGCTGGATCGCGAATTTGCTGGGTGACGTCCTCACCGTCAACCATGACCGTGTCGCTTTCAATATCCATTTCGATACGAATTCGTCTCGCCAGTTTTGCCACCGCGGTCGTATTCGTCAGATCAAGCCCTTCGTTCATGACCGCCCAAGTCACGGCGCGATACATCGCTCCGGTATCGAGGAAACGAAAGCCGAGTTCGCGGGCCAGGAGTTTTGACGCCGAGCTTTTGCCCGCGCCGGCAGGACCGTCAATAGTAACAATCATTTTCTACCAGTAAAGGTGCAACGCCTGAATTTGAAATCCGTGAAAGGATCCTTTTGCTAAACCATTTTCAACATCGATGTCGTGTAAAAAATTACCATCAAAGTCGACCGCATGCACGCGTTTGAAATCGCGTGGCCCACCAATTGTAAACCTGCCATTTTGATTAACGCGTTCGCCAATCAACAAGTAAATTCCAATAACGTTTTCGCTTTCAATCAAACTGCGGCTGTCGAGGATGTCGATCCAAGTCGGTGAGACGTTGAAAAACTGGGCGTGGCCTGTTGCGATTGAATTCATGACAGATGATTTGGAAGACTCCATGATTATGGACGAGGCGGAGTTGGCATAAAAGGGCCGACGTGAAAGCTCTCCTTGGGCAATTCGGATTGAGAAATTGAACCGCCGAGCCGATTCGCCGGCAACGATGAGGAGGTTGTCCAAAATTCGCAAGGCAGATTGTCGGTGAAACGCCAGGCCGGTCGGTTCGATCCAAAACGGTTCTTCAACGTCGTCGATCACAATCCGTTGAGGCGAAATGAATCGTTCCAAGCGGCAAGGATGCAGGCCGTCCAGAACCGTCCGCCAACGATTGGCACCTTCGTTTAGCCACGCAATGCGATTGCAGAAATATTCCGCCCACGGTGACACCGAAAGTTCAACCAAAGGGTCGAGACTTATTTCAAATTCCAGATCCGGAAACCCTCGGCGGATACGGATC